>JAJPZP010000046.1 GCA_021204285.1 Lachnospiraceae bacterium
CTCGTAATCCTCGCGCCAGCGCTCATCATTTTCATATAAATCTTCAATCGCCCATTTATATTCGGAAGGGATTTCCTCTCTTGTCCTCACGTTTTGCACCGCCGTTTTTGATTATCATAATAACATATTTATCCCAAAAGTAAATGCGAAGTATGCAAAGTTTTTCGACAATCATTCATTCCGTATCGCGGCCAGCGGGCTTAAGCGCATCGCGCGCAGCGCCGGGAAGAGTCCGGCCAGCATGCCCACCAATACGGCAAAGACGAGCGCGACGCCGACGAGCCAGATCGGGATATAAGAAATACCTGAATAATAGCCGCCCGACGCGCCCCCTGCCACCTGATTGATGATGAGGGAGATGATCCCGCTTAAAATCAGTCCGATGAGCCCGCCGAAAAAGCCGATAAATCCGGCCTCCATCAGGAACCTCGTGCGAATGTCCTTCAAATCGCAGCCCAGGACCTTGATAATCCCGATTTCCTTCGTGCGCTCGTAGATCGACATCATCATCGTGTTCGCGATGCCGATCGCGGCGACGAAGAGCGAGACCGCGCCGATACCGCCCAGCACGAGCTGAATCATCGACATCTGCTGCTGCGTCTGTTCCATCCACTCCGCGTTGCTCGAGGCGGTATAGCCCATGTTCTGGATCTCTTCCATGACCTCGGATACATTGTTCATATCGTCCACGCGCACGTAGACCTCTTCATAATAAATGTCCTTGTAGGCCTTGCCGGACTTCGTGCTCGGCTGTCCGGGAATGACACTGTTTTTGAATACCTTTTTCAGCTGCGCGGTCAGCGCGTCGATGTCTGCGAGCACATAGTAACAGTTGTCTTTGTATTCGTCGACGCCTCCCGCCATGAGGCCGCTGGCGGGAACAAGGTATTTCTTCGGCGCTGAGACGCTCGAATCATACTGAGAGCTGTAATAGGCGTCTGTGTCGAAAACGAAGAAAATAGAGTCGTTCATCAGATCGACGTCCGGCAGCTCGCCCGTCTCCCAGTAATATTCATAGGTCTTCGCCTTATAAAAATCCGTGATGACCTGATTCCCATAGAAAAACTCAAGCGTATCGCTGTCCGTCGGCAGGCTTCCTTCGCTGACTTCGATATCCATGCTCTGCAGCGCCTCCTGCGACATGCCGCGCACGGTCAGCCAGGCCTCATAGCCGCCGAACTTCGCCATCACACTGACGCTTAAGATCGGCGAGGCTACCTCCACATGGGGAATCGCCCCGATTGCCTCCACGACCTCGTCGTCGATCAGTGCATCCGTGTCCGTTCCGGACGAAGAATAATAATCCGTCCAGTTGTACACATCGATCGTGGTCAGTCCGCTGTACTGCTCGATCTGTTCAAGCGAGCTCTTCTGAAGGCCGAGACCCAGAGAGATCATGACCACGATGGACGCCGTCCCGATCAGCACGCCGAACACAGTCAGTACCGTCCGCAGCTTTCGCCGCAGCAGATTGGAAGCGCTCATCCGCAGCAAATCCGAAAATTTCATGCGACTTCCTCCCGCCTACAGCTCCGTTTCGTCATCATCCAGATCAAGGAGTTCCTCCTCGAGCTTCTGCTGCTTTTTCTTCTTTTTCTTTTTCAGGATCAGAACGACCACAATGGCTGCAACCAGCAACAGAACGATCACGACGATGACCGCGACCGAGCTGCTGCCCCCGCTCTCCATCTCCATCTCTTCCATATCGAAATCGTCCATGTAATAGTCTTCATAGACCTCGCTTACGTAGAGCTCGATCTCTTTCTCAATCACCGTAGCCTCACCGGACTCATCCTCATAGGAAATCTCAAGTGTCACCAGACCATCATCCATCGTGGCCTGCGCACCGGTCAGATACATATCCACCGAGCCGGTCGCGCCGGAATCCAGATTTCCGATGAAGGCTTCACCGCCGCTGACGGAATCCGCCACCGCCCTGACCGTCACGTTGTAAAGTTTTGTCTTGCCGAGATTGTAGATCTCAAACATGACATTGGACTCGCTTCCCACCTCGATGCTGGTCGGCATCACCTCCGGCTCGCTCATGTCAACGCGCGCCTCCTGCTTCACCGGAATCGAGACACTCGCCGTGTTCGTGTAGGAGTTGACCTTCTCATCCTCGTAGCTCATATTTACATCGACTGCATAGGGCTTCTGCGCAAGGTCGGAGCGCGTCTCGAGCTCAATCTCGATGTCCTTCGTGCCGTTCCGCTCTATTTTGTCCACAAAGATCGTATTGGAACCGGCAGTCGGCAGGAAGGACTCATAGGTCGTATCCGAATCGGAACCCGTCACGACCGCAGAAAACTCAAAGAGCATGTTGCTGACACTCGTGGAGGTCGAAGTGTTCTTCAGATGCAGGGTCAGTACAAAGCTCTCGCCGGCGTGGACCGTCTCCGGATCCGTCTCAAAACCGGTCACGATCACACGCGGCGTAGACTGCGTGCCGTCCGCGCTGACGCCCGCCGTGCCGTTCGTCTGTATGTAGGTGTCGAGCGTCGTGCTCTGGCTTGTCCCGTCGGAGGCAAAGTAACGCACATCGAAGGAAATTTTCAGATAGCCGCTGCCCACATCATCCCGCGTGGTCAGGTTCCAGGTCAGCTCCCGACGACGGTCCATGTCGGACATACCGGTATTCGTGCCCGGCAGATCCGCGATCGTCTGCGAATAACTCGACTGCGTGATCTCAAAAGGCCAGACTGAAGAGTCCATACTGAGCACCGGAGTCACGACCGCATTACTGACGTCGGTCTTCCCCATATTGACGACAGGGAGGACGATACTCACGCTCTGCCCGGCATTCGCGACCGGCGTCACCCAGTCTCCGCCCACCATCAGGTAATGGTCGGCGGCCATAACGACCGTCTCTTCCTCCTCGTCGTCTTCGTCCTCCTCTTCCGCATCCTCCGTGGCGGTCACCAAAAGCGCCGCTCCCGGCAGCGCTGCCACCACCGCCAGCGTCAGCATACCCGCACACAGCGTTGCCAGTATTCTCTTCACACACTGTCTTCTCATTATTTCCCGTCCTCCCTGTATTCCTGCTGTTCCTCTATTTTCACGATCTTTCCGTCAATAATATGAAAAATCCGGTCCGCGAATCCTGCCAGATGCCGGTCATGCGTGACCATGACCATCGTCTGCCTGTTCTCCTGCACGACCCTGCGCATGAGCCCCAGTACCTCCTCCGAGGTGCGCGAGTCCAGATTGCCGGTCGGCTCGTCGGCAAAGATGATCTCCGAATCGAGTACGAGCGCCCGCGCCACGCCGACGCGCTGCTGCTGCCCGCCCGACATCTCGGTGGGCCGGTGCTTCACATGCGTTGAGAGCCCGACCAGCTTCAGCATCTTTTCCGCCTTCGCCTCGCGCGTCTTTTTGTCCACACCGCGGAAGGTCAGCGGCAGCGCCACATTCTCCACCGCATTCATTGTCGGCAACAGATTGAAGGACTGAAAGATGAAACCCACCTTCTCCCGCCGGAAATGAACCAGCTCGTTCTCACTCATTCGTTCGAGATGCTCGACCGCGATGATGACCTCTGCCTTCGTCGGCTTCTCAAGACCCGCCAGCATGTTCAGCATCGTCGATTTGCCGGAACCCGAGGTGCCGACGATCGCGCAGAACTCTCCCCTGCGGATCGTCAGATCAACGCCGTTCAGCGCACGCACCTTCTCCTCCCCGACGCGGAATATCTTATAGAGATTCTTCACCTGGATGACTGCCTGCACGGAGCTGTCCATCTGACGCCCTCCCTCCTTGTATTCTGGACTCAGTATAGCATAAATCCGGGCATACATTTCTTAAAATTCCTTAAGTTTATCTTCAGGCAAAAAAAGGACGCTCTGCCTGTCTGCAGAGCGTCCCTTTCTCTGATTATAATGTTCTTATTCTTCGCTCTCCGAGCTTTTGATCTTCGTCTTCATCAGATACCACAGCGCCCCCGTGATACACACGGACGAGTACGCGCCGCAGATGATGCCGACCATCAGCGGCAGCGCGAACTCACGGATCGAAGCCACACCCAGAATGAAGAGCACCGCCACCATGACGAAGGTGGTCAGCGAGGTGTAGATACTCCGGGTCAGCGTCTGGGTGATGCTGTTGTTGACCAGTTCTTCCAGACTGTCCTTTTTCTTCATCTCGCCGAGGTTCTCACGGATGCGGTCGAAGATGACAATCGTCGCGTTGATCGAGTAGCCCACGATTGTCAGCATGCAGGCAATGAAGGTATTGCCCACGGAGATCCGTGCAACGCCATAGAACACGAGCACGACCAGCACATCGTGGAGCAGCGCCACCACCGCGCTCGCCGCGAAACGCAGATCCTTGAAGCGGATCCAGATGTAGAGCAGCATGCAGCCCGTCGCCACGATGACCGAAATAATCGCGTCGCTGCGCATCTCGCTGCTGATCACGCCGCTGATGCTCTCTGCGGTGATTGCGTCATCCCCCAGCTCAAACTCTTCCGTCAGGCGTTCATCCAGCTCGGTACGCGTCTCCAGGTCAAGCTCTGTCGTCTTGATCACGACCTGCGTGCTGCCGGAGACCTTCTGCGTCTGAATATCATTATTTCCGACGACCTCGGCGACGAGCGGCACAACCTGCTCATCGATCTCCTCGATCGTCAGGTCTTCATTGAATTCCACCGTCGTCGACGTGCCGCCCTGGAACTCCAGGCCGTAGGCAAGAAGCCCTTTTCCGGAGGCAGCATGAAAGCCCATGCAGCCGATCCCGAGGACGATAATCGCCAGCGAGACCGTGAAAAAGATCTTCCTCTTTCCGAGAAAGTTGATGGCTTTTCGCTCTTTCGCCGCGCCGTACCACTTCGCGTCATGGATACCGAGACCATAAAGCGCGTTCAGTACCAGCCGCGTCACGACGAGCGCCGTGAACATCGATACAACGATACCTAGCGCCAGCGTCTGCGCGAATCCCTTGACACTGCCGGTTCCCATCACGGCCAGCACCGCTGCCGCGATCAGCGTCGTGATATTGCCATCTACAATCGCGGACAGCGCTTTCTTAAAGCCAATCTTGATCGACGTGCGGACCGTCTTGCCCGTGGCGATCTCCTCCCGCACACGCGCAAAGATAATCACGTTCGCATCCACCGCCATGCCGATGGAAAGGATAATACCGGCGATGCCCGGCAGGGTCAGCGTCATATCGAAACTGTTCAACAGCACCAGCACCAGAGCTACATAGGTCGTCAGGGCGACGCCCGCCGCGAGTCCCATGATGCGGTAGGCAATGAGCATAAAGAGGATGACCAGCCCGAAGCCGATCGCTCCGGCCAGCAGGCTCGTCTCGATCGCCTCCTCGCCGAGCTTCGCGCCGACCACGTTCGAGCGCAGCTCTTCAAGCTCCAGGGAAAGCGAACCGATTCGGATCGTCGAGGCAAGCTGGTCGGCCTCCTCGTAAGTAAAGCTGCCGGAGATCTGGCATCTGCCATCGGTGATCGCCTCGTTGACGACCGGGGCGCTGATCACCTCGCTGTCGTAGACGATCGCGATCTGATAGCCCACATTGGCTGCCGTCGCCTCCGCGAATTTCTCCGCGCCCTCGTCCGTCAGCGTCAGCTCCACGACATAGCTCTTATTGCCCATGCTGTCGGTCGCCGATCCTGCCTGCGCATTGGATACATCAGTGCCCTCGAGGACGACCTCGCCGTCCGTCGTCTGGAATTCCAGCGAGCCCGGCTGGCCAAGCTCGCTTAAGATCTCATTCGCGTCGCTCACACCCGGAATCTCGATATTGATCCGGTCGGAACCCTCCTGATAGACCTCCGCCTCCGTGCTGTAGCTCTCGACACGCTTCTGCAGCTTATAAATCGTATCCGCCATGTCCTCAGCGGACGGTTCCCCGTCCCCCACCGCCTGGTAGGTGATGCTGACGCCACCAGCCAGATCCAACCCTAAGTTGATGTCCTTCGCCGCCCCAAAGCTGTTCTCTCCCACGCCATATGCCGCCATATAGAGCAGAAGGCCCGTGACGCCGAGCGTCAGCAGCAATGTGACGACCGCTTTTGATTTTTTCATCCTCTCTCCTCGTCTTTCTCCGCTTCCGCAGCCTTGATCATGATCGCACACTCCACGCGCTTGCATTCCAGCTCGCAGCTGATGTCGTAAGCGTCGTTGATCGTGCCATGGAATTTATAAGAGTTCGCCGCGCAGCCTCCGCTGCAGTAGAATTTTGCGAAACAGTTTCTGCATTTCTCTTTGGAATAGACATTACAGGACTTGAATTCCTCACGGATATCCGGTCTCTTCAGCCCCTCGTCCACATTTCCCATGAGGAACTTCTCCTCGCCGACAAACTGATGACAGGGATAGAGATCGCCCCAGGGCGTGACCGCGAGATACTCCGTGCCGGAGCCGCAGCCGGACAGGCGCTTCACCACGCAGGGACCGCCGGTCAGATCGAGCATAAAGTGGAAGAAGGTAAACTCTTTATCCGTACCATGGCGCCGCACCATCTCCGCCGCCAGCTTATCGTACTCCGTGAAGATCTCCGGCAGATCCTCCTCGCGCAGTGCGTAGTCCTCGTCCTCCGTGCCCACGACCGGCTCAACGGAAATCTGTTTAAAACCGAGATCGGCCAGATGCAGCACGTCCTTCGAAAAGTCTTTATTATGCCGGGTGAAGGTGCCGCGGACATAATATTTCTCCTGCCTGCGGCTGTCTGCCAGCTTCTGAAACTTCGGCAGGATCAGGTCATAGCTGCCGTGTCCATTGCGGAAGGGACGCATGTAATCGTGCACCTCCTTCCGGCCGTCGATGCTCAGCACGACGTTGCCCATCTCGCGGTTGACGAAGTCCTGCACCTCATCATTCAGCAGCACGCCGTTCGTCGTCAGCGTGAAGCGGAAATTCTTGTCATGCAGCTTCTCCTGCTCCCGCCCGTAGGCCACGAGATCCTTCACGACCTGCCAGTTCATCAGCGGCTCGCCGCCGAAGAAGTCAACCTCGAGATTACGGCGGTTCCCGGAATTCGCAATCAGGAAATCGAGCGCCTTTTTGCCGACCTCATAGTTCATCAGCGCACGGCGGCCATGGTACTCGCCCTCCTCTGCAAAGCAGTAGCGGCAGGCAAGATTACAGTCATGCGCGATGTGCAGGCACAGCGCCTTGACGACCGGCTTCCGGTTCGCCGCGATCTCCGCGATATAATTTTCGTAAATATCCTCGGTGTAAAGCTTTCCCGCCGCGATGAGCTCATCGAGATCCTCCGCCGCCTCGCGGATCTCCGCCTCCGGATAGCAGTCCCGCAGAAGCGCCACGGTTCCTTCCAGTCCCTTTTCCTTATAATAAGGGATCATATCGTAGACCAGCTCGTCCACCACGTGGACGGAACCGCTGTTCACATCCAGCAGAATGTTATAACCGTTATTTTTATATCGATGTACCAACTATATTTCCTCCCTCATCCGACGTATGAAAAGGCCCACATCATGAAAGAAGCAGCGGCGTTCATGCCGCTGCTTGCTCCTTCATCATAAATCAAAATCTTATTTGTGGTTCTCACAGGTCTGATTTCCCACTGTGCAGGACGTCTTACATGCGGACTGGCAGGATGTCTGGCACTCGCCGCATCCGCCCTTCTTCATCGTGTTCTGCAGGGTCTGCGTATTCAAAGTCTTCACATGCTTCATCTTCTATTCCCTCCTCGGTCGTTGCTTCAAATGAACAGGCTTAGTATAGCACACTCCCTCGCGGCGCGTCAAGACGCGTGAAAAACTTATACACCGGCATTCAGGACAACATTCCTCCCAGCATTCCGCCGCCCATGCACAGCAGAAAAGTCGTGGCAAGCCCCGAACCACTGCTGCCCAGTTCCCGGGTCACCGCAAGCGAGACCAGGGTCAGACTCACAAAGTACAACAACCCGAGCAGCACGCCCCACAGGCATTTTCGGCTGCGGATCATCTTTCCCGCCAGAAAACCACCCATAAAGCACGACAGAATATAGGTGAAAATAATCGCGACCTGCACCTTCCCCTCGTCAAGCTGGAAACGGTACAGAAGCATCGCAGTCAGAAGCAGCAGCAAAACGGTTACAATATAAGCCGCAAACAGCGCCTTTACGATCCGCAGCGCCCGGCCGGCGTACTGCACAGGATTTCTCATCGGATAAACCTCGTCTCTTTGCATGGAATTCTATGTGCTATTTATATGAGGCTGGCCGGACAATTATGCAGAAAGTCTTGCTTTTATCACGAAAATAGCGTATATTTGTAACTATTCAGAACCAATGGGTAAGCAAAGCAAAAAGGAGTGAACGATTTTGGACCCAAGCGACGCCATACAGGTGTTGATTCTCGTAATTCTTGTGGCCTGTTCCGCGTTTTTTTCATCCTCTGAGACTGCCATGACGACAGTGAGCCGCATCCGCGTACGAAACCTTGTCGAGGAGGGCGACCGCCGTGCAGAGATTTTAAACAGTCTGATCGAGGAGCCCGGCAAAATGCTGAGCGCCATCCTGATTGGAAACAATATTGTCAATCTGTCTGCCTCGGCTCTGGCTACGACGCTGGCCGCGAAATGGCTGGGAGGCGTCGGTCCCGGTATTTCCACCGGCGCCCTGACCCTGATTATCCTCGTCTTTGCGGAGGTGACGCCAAAGACGAAGGCCACGATCCGGGCCGAGAGGATCGCGCTTAAGAACGCACGGGCCATCTACATCTGGACAGTCATCGCCACCCCGCTGATTTTCATCATCAATAAGCTCTCCATCGCCCTGATGTTCCTCATGGGCGTCAACCCGAACGAGAGAACGGATTCCTACACCGAGCAGGAGATCCGCACGATTGTGGACGTAAGCCACGAGAAGGGCGTCACCTCGCACGAGGAGCGCGAAATGATCAACAATGTGTTTGATTTCGGCGACTCCACGGCGAAGGACGTCATCGTTCCGAAGGTTGATATGGATTTTGTGCAGGTCGACGCCACATATCAGGAGGTCATCGAGCTGTACCGGCAGAAAAAATATACCCGCTATCCGGTCTACGAGGACAACACCGACACGGTCATCGGCATGATCAATGTCAAGGATCTGCTGATTTATGAGGACAAAGAGCACTTCAGTGTGCGCAACATTCTGCGCAGTGTGCTCTACACCCACGAACTGAAAAAGACCTCCGATCTGATGCTGCAGATGCGCAAGAGCTCGATCAATCTCGCGATCGTGCTCGACGAGTACGGCGTGACCTGCGGCATGGTCACGATCGAGGATCTGCTCGAGGAGATCGTCGGCGACATCCGCGATGAGTACGACGATGACGAGGATGAATTGATCCGGAAACTCTCCGATCTGGAATATATCGTGGACGGCGCCATGAGCCTGGACGACCTGAACGAGAAGCTCGGTCTCGATGAAAAGAATCTGCTGCTTGAATCTGAGGGGTACGATTCTGTCGGCGGCATTCTCATCGAACTTCTGGATCATCTGCCTGCCGCCGGTGAGGAAGCGTCCACCGAGGGCGGCATCCGCCTGCGCGCCGAGACAGTCGAAAATAATCGAATCGCACAGGTTCACCTCTGGCTGCCGCAGCCGGAGGAAACTACGGAACAACAGGAGGATTAGTATCATATGGGTAACATCTTTTTATTTCACACGGACGTTGACACGGATCAGATTATCGCGTCCCAGTATCTTCTCTTTCCGACCATCGAAGAGATGAAGTCGCACACCTTCGAATCGCTCGACCCGGACTTTGCGTCGCGGGTGCGTCCCGGCGACTTTGTCGTCGCGGCGGAGAACTTTGGCTGCGGTTCTTCCAGAGAGCAGGCTCCGAGTGTGCTTAAAGCGCTCGGCGTACAGGCGGTAATCGCAAAGTCTTTCGCACGCATCTTCTACCGCAACGCAATCAACATCGGCCTGCCGGTCATCGTCTGCAAGGATCTCTACGACCATGTAAAAGCCGGAGATGAGATGGAACTCTCACTCACGGAGGGCATTGCCACCGTGAACGGACAGCAGTTTGCCTGCACGAAGCTTCCGCCCTACATGCAGGGCATCCTCGATCAGGGTGGCCTGATCGCATCGCTGAACAGGGAGGGAGAATGACATGGGAATGACGATAGCGGAAAAAATTATTGCACGCGCCGCAGGTGCGGATTTTGTGAAGCCGGGCGACATCCACACGGTGGAACTTGACCAGCTCATGAGCAATGACGGAACCACTCACCTGACGATTGATATGTACAATAACAAGCTGAAGCATCCTCATATCGCGGATGTGAGCAAGCTGGTCTGGATCGTGGATCACAATGTTCCGGCTGACAGTCCCAAGACCGCTGCATCGCAGAAAAAGATGCGCGACTTTGCGCGGGAACACGGCATCACCTTCTATGAGGGCAAGGGTGTCTGCCATCAGATCATGATGGAAAATCACGTCCGTCCCGGCGAGCTGATCTTCGGCGCGGACAGCCATACCTGCGCCTACGGCGCACTCGGCGCCTTCGGTACCGGCGTGGGCTGCACCGACTATCTCTACGCGATGGTAACGGGGCATTCCTGGGTGCTCGTGCCGGAAACGCTGCGCTTCAACCTGCACGGGAAACTGCCGGAAGGCGTCTACGCCCGCGACCTGATCCTGACAATCATCGGACAGATCGGCGCGAACGGCGCAAACTATAAAGCGATGGAATTCGCGGGAGATGGGCTGAAAACCCTGACCATGAGCGACCGCATCGCGGTCTGCAACCTCTGCGTCGAGGCCGGCGCCAAAACCGCCCTTATGGAGGTTGACGAAGTCGCTCTTAACTGGCTGCACGCGCACGGCAGAGAGCCGAAGGCCTGTTTCACAAGCGATGCGGACGCGCATTTCGCCGCTGTCTACGATATTGACCTTGGCAGCATCGTCCCGATCGTCGCGAAACCGCATTTCGTGGACAATGTCTGTCCGGCGAAGGAGGCCGCCGGCGTCCGAATCGATGAAGCTTTTCTCGGTTCCTGCAACAACGGACGTATCGAAGATCTGCGCGTCGGCGCGGCGATTATCAAAGGAAAAAAAGTCCACCCGCTCGTGCGTTTTCTCGTCGTTCCGGCTTCTTTGAGCGTCTATGAGGAAGCGCTGAAGGAAGGGCTCCTGAAAATCTTCATGGATGCGGGAGCGATTGTCATGAACCCGAACTGCAGCGTCTGCTGGGGCAGCTGCCAGGGCGTCATCGGCGAGGGCGAGACACTGATCAGCACCGGTACGCGGAACTTTAAGGGCCGCGCCGGACACAAGGATTCCTTCGTCTACCTCGCGAGCGCTGCGACGGTGACGGCCTCCGCGATCGCAGGTGAGATCACGACGGCAGACGCACTATAAATGTTGATTGATGATTTTAGCAAGAGGGAGGAAACTCCCTCTTGAAATCTCCTGCTGTATCGTGTATTCTTATGGAAGGTTAAAAGTCGGCTGCTTCGCGCTATCGCGCTCCCACAGCCGCCGCCCGGGACTTTTATAATACACATCCAGGAGGTATCTATGCGACATCTGATGAGTCCTCTGGATTTCAGCGTCGAAGAGCTGGACGATCTGCTTGCACTCGCCCACGACATCGAACTGCATCCGGAGAAATACGCGCACGCCTGTGACGGAAAAAAGCTCGCAACCCTTTTCTATGAGCCCAGTACCCGCACCCGTCTTAGTTTCGAAGCCGCCATGCTGAATCTCGGCGGCAATATCTTTGGTTTTTCTTCCGCGGCGAGCAGCTCCGCAGCCAAAGGTGAAAGTGTTTCCGACACCATTCGAATGATTTCCTGTTACGCTGATATATGTGCCATGCGTCACCCGAAGGAGGGTGCTCCGATGGTGGCGAGCCGTGTTTCCTCGATCCCGGTCATCAATGCCGGAGACGGCGGTCACCAGCACCCCACACAGACGCTGACCGATCTTCTGACCATCCGCTCACTGAAGGGGCGGCTCGGAGACTTCACAATTGGCCTCTGCGGTGACCTGAAGTTCGGTCGCACCGTCCACTCCCTCGTGCACGCGCTGGCTCGTTACAAGGGTGTAAATTTCATCTTTATCTCCCCGGAAGAACTGCGCATCCCGGACTATATGAAGGAAATGCTCGACGAACATGGGCTGCCCTACCGCGAGGTGGAGCGCATCGAAGACGTCATGCCGGAGCTTGATATCCTCTACATGACCCGCGTACAGCGGGAACGTTTCTTCAATGAGGAAGATTATGTCCGTCTGAAAGATTTCTACATACTGAATAAAAAGAAAATGGCACTCGCCAAGGACGACATGATCGTCATGCATCCGCTTCCCAGGGTCAACGAGATCTCCGTGGAGGTGGACAACGACCCGAGAGCCGTCTATTTTAAGCAGGTACAGTACGGCGTTTATGTGCGCATGGCTCTGATTCTCACGCTTCTGGAGGTGAAAGTATGCTGAACATAGGAGGAATCCACGAGGGCTTTGTGCTCGACCATATCGAAGCCGGCCGGAGTATGGAGATCTACCATTATCTGAATCTCGACAAGTTCGACGGCTGCGTCGCCATCATCAAAAATGCGCGCAGCAACAAGATGGGAAAGAAAGACATCATCAAGATCGAATGCCCGACGGATGCGATCGATCTCGACGCCCTGGGCTTCATCGACCACAACATCACGGTCAATATTATCGAGAACGATGAGATTATAAGAAAAGCGACCCTGTCTCTGCCAAAAGAGATCAAGAATATCGCGCGCTGCACCAATCCGCGCTGCATCACCTCCATTGAGCAGGAGCTCGACCACATCTTCGTCCTGACCAATGAAAAGCGCGAGATCTACCGCTGCAAGTACTGCGAGGAAAAGTATCATCGCAAGAAATAAGTTTATTTCTGCCTGTCCAGCCGGTCGCGTACCCAGCCGCTGAGGAGCTGATAAAAGAAGGCGAAAATCGGGGTGCCGATGACCATACCCACCACCCCAAACAGGCCGCCAAACAACAGAATCGCGAAAAGTACCCAGAAGCTGCTCAGGTGTGTATTGTCGCCGAGCAGCTTCGGTCCAAGAATATTTCCGTCAAACTGCTGCAGGACCAGAATGAAGATCACAAAATACACGAATTTGATCGGGCTGACTATCAGGATCAGAAGCGAGCAGGGTATCGCCCCGATAAACGGCCCGAAAAACGGAATAATATTCGTCACACTGATGACGACGCTGATCAGCGGCGCATAGGGCATATTGACAATCGCAGTGAAAACCATGCAGATCAGACCGATGATGAGGGAATCCACCAGCTTCGCCTTCACAAATCCTCCAAGATAATCATTCAGAATACCTGCCTCGCGGATGATCCAGTCCGCGGGCTGTTCCTTCCCCTCTGCGAGATTCTTTTTAGGCGGGAAAATCGCATGCACCAGCATCTTGCTCTGCAAGATCAGATTTCTGCGGCTGTTCAGAAGGTAAACCGCCACGATCACACCGATGATCAGATTTTTCGCGACTGTAATCACGCTCCAGAGACTCGCGTACACACCGCTGATGATACTGTTGATATTCGGCAGAATATTGGTTCTTGCAAAATTCTGAATACTCTCCAGAATCGTTTCCGAATACTCATCCACATAGTTGAGCAGCACCGGATTGTCCTCCACGAGCTTTTCCAGCCATAAGGTCGTCGATTCAACATAATCAGGAGTCGCCTCAATTAAAGCGACCACGCTGGCAATCAACTGCGGTATTACCATCGCGAGCAGAGCATAGATAATCAGAAAGAGAAACAGTAAACCAAAGAGGATCGACAGGCCTTTCGCAAACCTGCGCAGCTTTTCAATCTTTTTATATTTTTCTGCCAGTTCAAGCAGCTTTGCCTCTACGCGGCTACAGACCGGTGCGAGCAGGTAGGCGATCACTGCCCCATAGATAAATGGCATCAGAATATTTCCAATCAGTTTTGCATAGCTTCGCAGCCCCTGAAAGCGGAAAATCCCGAAGAAAAACAGAATGCACATGGCCACTGTCAGGAAAACTGCCACACCCTTGTATAAATAATCTCTCCACTTCTCATCCATATCGGTCACCTCTTACATCAGAGTAACACTTGAAAGCGTCCTTGTCAAAAGATGTTTGGCAGCAACAAAGGAATGCAGAAAATAAAACTTTACAAACGGCCTTAGTTGTGCTATAATACAAAAGTATTTTTGTTCTGACGGAAATTAAAAAGAAATTTTTCAATCTCGCAGGTGAGAAGCTGATCTTATCTGCGTTTTTTTATTTGCAACCGGATTTTTTCCATCAGAGCACCCATTTTTTTCGAGGAGGGAATGTTATGTTAGAACTTGTCACAAATGTAAACAACTTCGTCAACAATATCGTCTGGGGCTGGCCGGCCCTGATTCTGCTGGCTTTCGTCGGCATACTGATGACCTGCCTCACAAAGGTCTTTCAGCTCAGCCATATCGGACACTGGATGAAAATGACGATCGGCGCGATCTTCAGTGACAAGGATGTAGTCGGACACACAAAAGACAAATCCATCTCCCAGTTCCAGTCGCTCTGTACGGCACTGGCGGCGACTGTCGGCACTGGCAACATCGTCGGCGTGGCAGGCGCGATCATCGTCGGCGGCCCCGGCGCTGTGTTCTGGATGTGGCTGATCGCTTTCTTTGGTATGATGACGAACTACTCTGAAAACGTGCTCGGCATCTACTACCGCAGAAAGAACCAGGCCGGCGAATGGTCCGGAGGCGCGATGTACTATCTGCGGGACGGCCTCGGCGCAAAGAAGGGATGTAAGGGGATCGGCATGGTACTGGCCGTGCTGTTCTCCATCTTCTGCTTCCTGGCCTCCTTCGGTATCGGCAACATGACCCAGGTGAACTCGATCTCCGGCAACATGGAATCCGTATTTGGCGTACCGACCTGGCTCACCGGTATCGTCGTGCTGATCGTGGCTGGTCTCGTCATCGTCGGCGGTCTGAAACGTATCGCCTCGGTTACAGAAAAGATCGTTCCCTTTATGGTTATCCTTTACATAGTCGGCAGCATCGTCATTCTGATCACGAATGCCTCGCAGATCGGCGCGGTCTTCGGCGCGATCTTCGCCGGTGCTTTCGCAGCAAAGGCGGCGGGCGGCGGCATCGTCGGCTATGGCATCAAACTCGCGATTGAACAGGGCATGAAGCGCGGCGTTTTCTCGAATGAAGCCGGTCTCGGATCCTCCGTCATGGTTCACTCAAACTCCAACGTCAGTGAGCCGGTCCGTCAGGGTATGTGGGGCATCTTCGAGGTCTTCGCGGACACGATCATTGTCTGCACGCTGACCGCCTTCAACGTGCTGTCCTCCGGCCTGGTGGATCTTTCTACCGGTGAGACAATGGCAGAGTATGGCGGCGTCGCGCTGACGAAAGCAAATATCGTGGCCACCGTCTTTTCCATGCACTTCGGGCAGATCGGCGCGGCCTTCGTTGCCATCGCGATCATGCTGTTCGCCTTCTCGACCGTGCTTGGCTGGAGCCATTATGGCACAAAAGCCTGTGAATTCCTCTTCGGTGAGAAATATACGATCATCTACCGCGTGATCTTCGTCGTCGCGATCTTCGGCGGCGCGGTTATGAGCGACAACCTGGCCTGGGATCTGGCCGACACCTTCAACGGCATGATGATGATCCCCAACCTGATTGGTGTCCTCGTGCTGTCGCCACAGGTGTACGCAATCACAAAGAACTATGTGGACCGCGTACTGAAGGGCAAGGATGAAAAACCCATGCTCTCCGCCTTCCCGGATATACAGGCCGAACAGGAGAAAAATCTGTAAAGCACCCGTAAAGCAGAAGACCTGCCCCCGCAAAGGGACAGGTTTTCTTTTTTGCTCCGATTCTGCCTCAGCACTCACATTTGAAAGTCGCGCACTCCGTCTGCCGGCATTCGCAGGCGTTTGATCCCGCTACCTGTATCTGGTCTGCGTGACATTTGCAGGCATCATTGTAGCAGCAGGTCGTCGCGTCACAGGACACCTCGGTCGGCTTGGTCGGGATGTCGTCCGCATTGCGCGTACCATCGTATTTCCGCTCACGAAAACTCTCGCAACAGGTCTCGTCGGTCACCTTTGCATTCCGGCCGCCGACATGGATGTTGTCCTTACAGCAGGAATTCTCACTGTTGTAGGTGCAGTTTACCACGGAACAATCCAATCTGGTCATAAAAAATCCCTCCTTCAGATGATTACTGCCTTAGTATCTGAAGGAGGGTCAGAAATTATTCAGATATTTTTAATCAGAACATAATCTCTTCCACAAGTCTCGCCGCATCAAGATCTTCCTGCTTACAGCCGAAGTTCTCGATATTGTAGCGGTCAATCTCCTCGCCCATCACGGTATAAACACCCGGGAAGACCGATCCGGAGCCGCCCTGTGCGATGCAGGGAATGAAATACTTGCTGCCGCACTCCTCGATCGTCCGGTAGACCACATCATGGATGTTCTCGCGGGTCCAGCCCTCGTAGTCCACCAGGCAGTTCTCGATACCGCCCATGAAGGAAATCTTTCCGCCGTACTTCTTGATCAGCGTCGGCAGATCATTGGTCGAGAAGCAGCCCTGCCACACGTCGATGCCCATCTCGATCATCGAGGGCACCAGCGTCGCCGCATAGCTGTCCGAGTGATGAATCACGTACTTTACGCCGTGGTCATGGTAATAGCCATAAACCTCTTTGTACGGCTCTACAAAGTAATCCTCAAACATGGACGGAGACATGAAGGTCGTCTTCTGTCCACCCCAGTCATCATGGTGGAACACCGCGTCGGGTTTCAGCTTGTCGCAGATCAGCTCTGCGAGCTTCAGCTCGTAATCCTTGATGTATTTGATGAGATCATGCATTTCGTCCGGATACGCGGCCAGGTTCACCAGCGTCTCCGACATCTCTCCGAGATGATGGCACTGCTCGAAAATTCCCGGAGCGACAAAAGTCGTCGCAAGCGCCCTCTCCCTGTCGATCGCATCATACTGTGCCCTGAACATATCACGCTCCTCGCCCGGGAAGTCCAGAGACGGAGCTTTCACGTACTTCTGCCACTCCTCGATGTCCTTGATCACAACCTTGTCCGCCGTATGCACCGGGAACCCGGCCGGTACATTCTCCGGGAAGCTGTAGGTGACGCCCCAGGCGTTCTTGACGTCCAGCTCACCCTTCTGCGGGGATTTGCTGTGCAGCGTACTCGGGTTGAACGCCATCTTGAGTGACTCGAACTGATTGCTCATGCGGTCTGGCGTCCCGCCTTCCGTAATGCACTCAATAAAGTTCTGTCTTGCTGTTAACATGTTCTTTTCCTCCTTTATTTATCCATCCTCAACACAGCTTTAATGCACTTTCCACTGTGAGATTCCTCAAACGCCTCATTGATCTGCTCGAACGGATAGAACTGAATCAGGCGATCAAAGGGGAACATTCCCCTCTTATAATAATCAAGCAGCTTCGGGATAAAAAGCTTCGGAATGGAGTCGCCCTCCACGATGCCGATCAGGCTCTTGGCGTCGCCCATCAGCTCGTTCTGGATATTGATCGTGACATCCCCGGTCGCGCCCAGCACCACCGCGGTTCCCATGAAACGCACGCAGGCAAGCGCCTTCTTCACGAAGTCCGCCACACCGGTCGTATCGATGGCATAGTCGCAGCCGCCATTCGTGATCTCGTTACGGATCGTCCCGACAATGTCGTCTGTCTCTTTACGGTTGATCGTATGGGTCGCTCCCAGTTCCTTTGCCAGCTCGAGGCTCTTCGGATTGCCGCCCACTGCAATGATCTTGGCACAGCCCGCAATTTTGGCAGCCATGATGGCGCTCATGCCTACCGTACCACAGCCGTAGACCGCGATCGACGAGCCAAACTTCGGGCAGAGACGATTCAACACCGCTCCGGCTCCGGTCTGGATGCCGCAGCCATCGGGCCGACGAGCGCCAGGTCGATATCGTCGTACTCGACCTTTCCCGCCGCCAGCTCAACTTACTCAATGACAAACGGCGCACCGGCCGAATGGGTAACTGCTGCTTTGATTTTCATAATTTTGCGTATACTCCTTTCTGATTAAATGTCAATCGCGCGGTAATATCCCGCGGTCACAGCGTCCACAACACGCCCTGCCTTAATGCAGTCTCCCACCTGGAAGACGCGCGGCGCCGTGTTATAGAAATCGTCCACCTTACTGCGATCCGGCTTCATGCCTGCCGCCAGCAGGATCGTATCTGCCTCAAGCAGCTCTTCGCCCTCCGGGGTCTTGCAGACCAGCCCCTTTTCCGTGACCTCCTTCGCGGTCGTACCGGTCTTAATCTGGATCCGGCTGTCCTTCACGTAGACCTTCATGGCGTTCTTGTGCATGAAGTAGGCGTCCGCGGCCCAGTCGTCCTTCATCTCCACCACGGTAACATCCTTGCCAAGACCGTCCAGATAGATCGCGGATTCACTGCCGACCAGGCCGCCTCCCAGGATCACGACCTTCTGGCCAAGCGCCGGCGGATTCTGATGAAGCGCGTCAAGGCCGACGACATTTGCGCCGTCGATGCCGGGAATCGGCGGGACGATCGGCTCCGCGCCGACCGCGACGACCACGACGTCCGCCTTCTCGGCCTCCGCCTGCTCCGGCGTGAGCGCGGTGTTCAGACATACTTTAACGCCTGCCTTCGCAATCCGTTTCTCCATCACCTTCACGAAATTGTACATATCCTGCTTGAAGGGAATGTACTGCTCGGAGAGAAGCGCTCCGCCAAGCCGGTCATTCTTCTCATATAAGGTAACGCTGTGTCCGCGTCCCGCCGCCGTGAGCGCCGCCTCCATCCCGCCGGGACCGCCGCCCACTACAACAACTTTTTTGGGGGTTGTTGCGGGCGGAGCGGAGAAGCTCTCCAGCTCATGGCCGACTACCGGATTGAACGCACAGCAGAAGGTACGGTTCGTCAGATAATTGTAGAAGCAGGTAAAGCAGCGGCAGCAACGGGTGATATCGTCCTTGTTTCCTGAAAACGCCTACTCCGGAAAATAGGGATCGCAGATCGACTGACGGGAGATCTCCACGATATCCGCCTTGCCCGACGCGATAATCTCCTCCATCATATCCGGATCGTTCAGGCCGCCCAGCGTCGCCACCGGCGTCTTGACATGCTTCTTGATCTCCGCCGCCAGATACACGTTGCAGCCATGCTCCACAAACATGGAGGGATGCGTGAGGACAAAGGCCTCCGGATCCTCATGAACGCCGGCAGAGACATGCAGGATGTCCACCTTCCCGTCCAGCATCTTCGCCATCTCAATGCCTTCCTCGATTCCGTAGCCGCCCTTGATCAGCTCCGCGCCGCTCATGCGGTACTCGATCGGGAAATGCGGTCCTACCGCTTCTCTCACCTTCTCAATGACCAGCAGCGGGAAGCGCATCCGGTTCTCCAGGCTTCCGCCCCATCTGTCCGTGCGATGATTCATCGTGGGCGACATGAACTGCGCCAGCAGCCAGCCGTGTCCACCGTGAAGCAGAATCATGTCAAATCCGGCCTCCTTGCAGAGCTTTGCCGCGTCGGCAAAATACCCTGCGATCCGGTAAATATCCTCCTCCGTCATGGCCGTAACCTGCAGCCCTTCCGGATTGATCTCATTGTTCGGGCCGTATACCTTCGGGATGGTATTGTCGCCGTGGCTGCGCGCACCCGCGTAGATTCCGCCGTGCGCAAGCTCCATCACCGCATTGCAGTTGTGGCGGTGCATGACATTCGTCACTTCCTTCAGAGAGGGAAGCTCCATCACGTCGTAGAGCTTGATTTCCTTCGTGTGCGTCCGCCCATCGGGATCCACGATGCCCAGACCGATAGCGACGCTCGCCAGACCGCCACGGGCACGGTTCTCGTGAAATGCAAGCTCCTCCTTGCGCATATGGCAGTCCGGATCCATCTCCGGATTGGACATCGGCGCGCCGAAGATCCGATTCTTGAAGGTCACGCCATTGATCGTGATCGGACTGGCGAGATTGGGATAATATTTATTTTTCATTTTTTCTCCTCCACAGAAGGCTGCCCCGAACCCGTTGAGACAGCCTCCTTTTGAAAAATCGTTATTTTCAGTTACAGCTTCAGCATGGTCTTGAGCTGTGCTTCGATTCCATCACGGTCCAGTCCATAGTAGTGATAGATCTCGTCCGTGCCGCCGAGCACCGCAAATTCATCCGGCATGCCGACGCGCTTGAAGTTTCCTTTGTATCCGTTTTCGCAGAGGACCTCTGCGACCGCCCCGCCGAGACCTCCGTTGATCGAGTGATCCTCAACGGTCACAATGTTGCCCGTCTTATTCGCAACACGCAGAACCGACTCCGCGTCAAAGGGCTTGATCGTATGCACATCCAGGATACCGATGCTGGAGCCATATTTCTCCTTCATTGCCTTCGCCGCCATCAGGCACTCGTACAGGTTGGAACCGCAGGAAATGATATAGGCGTCCGTGCCTTCCATCGTCTCGATCGCCTTGCCGATCTCAAGCTCATAATCGTTGTCCGCATACACGTTCGGTGAACCCGCGCGGTCGATACGGATGATCATCGGTCCCTCGTTGTCCATCGAAGCCCGGATAAACTTGCAGCACTGCCCCGCATCCGCCGGTACGACCACCGTCAGATTGGGGATCGCGCGATACAGCGCAAGATCCGCGATATCATTGTGAGTCGGTCCGCCGCCTGCAGTTACGCCCGAGTGCGTCCCGATCAGTCGAACCTTCACATCGTTATAGGCGATATCCGTGTGGATCTGATCCGCCGCGCGCAGCGGAAGGAACGGTCCGAACACCTGCGAGAACACCGTGCAGCCCGAGAGCGCCAGGCCCGCGGAAGCGCCTACCTGATCCGGCTCGGCGATACCGAAATTGAAGCATCTTTCCGGGAATTCCTTGATCAGCTGTCCGGCTTTCGTAGAAGGAGCCACATTATCGGAATAGGTAAATACGAAATCCAGCCCTTCCTGCGCCATCTTATAAAGCTCCTCGCCATACGCCTCGCGGGCGTTGGAGAGCATCATATCAAAATCGTAAGTTGTCTTTGCCGCCATGATTACCGCTCCTTTCTCATCTTTGCAACGTCAGCCAGAGCGATCTTCAGATCCGCCTCGCTGATGCCGCCGCCATGCCATTTGTGATTGCCTTCCATGAAGCTGACGCCCTTACCCTTGACTGTATTACTGATGATGAAGGTCGGCTTCGCGCGCTTTTCGCAATCCAGTTCCGGAAGCTGATCCAGGGCTGCGCACACCTGCGCCATGTCATTGCCGTCCTCGATATTGATCACATTCCAGCCAAACGCGCTGACCTTCGCCGCCACATCGCCCAGATCCATGATCTTCTCCGTGTTGCCGGTCATCTGCAGCTGGTTCTTGTCCAGGATGCAGACCAGATTGTTCAGCTTATAATGCGCGCCGGACATCAATGCCTCCCAGTTGGTTCCCTCATCGAACTCACCGTCGCCGATCATGACGATAACCCGGTAGTTTTCCTTGCGGTAGCGCGCGCCGAGCGCATAGCCCACCGCGATGGGAAGACCGTGACCGAGCGAGCCTGCTGACACCTCGATCTGCGGGCATTTCTTGCGGTTGGAGTGCATGCCGAACTTGTAAGTGTCAAGGCTCTCAAAATGCTCCACCATGTAGTCCTGCGTGTAGGCGCCCTGCTCCGAGAAGATCGTGTAGAGCGTCTCCGAGCAGTGACCTTTGGACAGAATAAAGCGGTCTCTTCCCTCCTTGTGCGGATCCATCACATCAAAATTCAGATACTTATAATACAGGGCTACCGCAACTTCCACGATGGAAAGTTCGCCGCCAAGGTGCCCCATGCCAATGCGATAAATAAAGTTGAGCAGATTTTCCCGAATGTCTACACATTTGTCTTCGAGCTCTGCTATGGTCTCTAATCTTTTACTCATTTTCCCATATCCTTTCTGTTGCGTTATTCCCCGTCAAAATGGTTGCAGCGGATGAGGATCTTCGGATACCTGGCGCTCAGATGAACCCTGAAGGCCTCCTCCACATCATCAATGTCATAGACCTGCTCGTCCGAGGTGAAATCGGACAGATCGACATATTTCAGATACTCAGCCGTACGCTCAAAATTATAGTGCGCACAGTACATACCGGTGATCGTCACCTGACGCATGTAACAGTATTCGAACAGGTTCACCGGAAGCTCATACTCATTCGGGAACTGCGCCACATACAGCACCGTCGCATACTTGGCCGCGCACTTCAGGACAGCCTCTCCCGCACTGGGCACCGCGGAGCACTCGATGATCACGTCATAGCCGATACCCTTCGTGATCTCCATCGCCCGCTCATAAGTATCTTCCGTCATGGGATTGATGATGTGCTCGACGCCGATTCTCTTCGCCTGCTCGCAGCGGCTCGCCACCAGTTCGGACAGTGTGAGTTCCGCCGCACCGTACTTCTTCGCCAGCTGGCAGCAGAGCTGTCCGATCGGTCCGCCGCCGGATACCAGCACGCGCTTGCCGACTTTCATGTTCGCCTTGTCCATCGCACGTACTGCGATGGAGAGCGGCTCCATCAGGCTTCCCTCACGCAGGGATACGCCTTCCGGCAGCTTGCACACCTGGGCTTCGTTCCAGACGACATACTCCGCCATGCAGGGCTCATTGCCCACGTTGGTGCAGTACTCCTGCTGCCCGATCGAGCAGTAATAGCACTTTCCGCAGTATCCGAGGAAGTTGCCTCCCACCTTGTCGCCGACCTTCAGGCCCTTGGCGGTCGCGTTCTTCCCAAGTTTCTCGATCACACCGGACATCTCATGTCCGATTCCGAAAGGCGCGTCCTCCGGTTTGTTGAAGCAACCGCCCACCACATGCGGATCGCTTCCGCAGATACCGCAGTAGGCCACTTTGATCAAGACTTCATCATCCTTCATTTCCTTGATCGGCCTGTCGAGGACGCCGACCGTTCCTCTTGTCTCCGGATTGGGATCCTTCATATTCCCAACTCTGGTAGCGCATACAACCTTCATACCTACACCCCTTTTCTACAGTACGGTTGTGAATCCGCCGTCAATGCTGATATTCCAGCCATTGACATAATCAGAAGCCTTACTCGCCAGGTAGACCATCGTTCCCATCAGGTCCTCCGGAGTCCCCCAGCGTCCGGCTGCGATTCGATTGTTGATCTTGTTATAGAATTCCGGGTCTTCCTCGCGGAGCTGCTTATTGACGTCCGTGGCGAGGAAGCCGGGGCATACCGCGTTGGTCTGGATGTTGTACTTGCCAAGCTCATTGGCGAAGTAACGGGTCAGGCCGATCACGCCGTGCTTTGACACGACATAGGGCGGGCACTTGTGATCCGCCGTATAGGAAAGCGCCGAGCCGATGTTGATGATCTTTCCGCTTCCCTGCTTCATCATGATCATTGCAACCGCGTGGGACAGGAAGTAGACAGCATCCAGATCCACGCTCATGACCATATCCCACTTGGAATCCGGGAACTCCTCGAACGGCGCGAAATAGTTAGCGCCCGCGTTGTTCACCAGAATATCGATCCGTCCGTATTTCTCCATACAGACATCCACGATCTGCTGAATATACGCCTTATCCGTCAGGTCTCCCTGCAGGAATTCCACTCTGCGGCCTTCCGCTTCCACCGCGCTCTTCACCTCCGCGATATCATCCGTGAAATGCGGAATAAAGAGATCCGCTCCGGCTTTCGCGAACGCCGCCGCGTAGCCGAGGCCCAGCCCCTGGTTGGCGCCGGTGATGATCGCCACCTTGCCCTTCAGGCTGAAATAATCCATTGAAAAATTGCCAGCTGCTGACATTTTGCACTCCTCCTTTATGATATGTTTACTGTACGCCGTCGCGCTCCGCAATCTCCTTCTGCATCTGCGCCAGGCCCTCTTCATTCAACTTGTAGAATGCACCAAAGATGATGATCGTAACGATCGCCACCACGAACGGGAGAAGACCCGTCAGGTTGCGGATCATGGCCAACGATTCCGCCGACTGCTGCTCATTGGCCACATAACCGGCCGCAGTCAGCATCGCGTTCGGGAGGG
>JAJPZP010000250.1 GCA_021204285.1 Lachnospiraceae bacterium
GGGGAAGGTGGCGCGACTGATCTGTGATGTATATCGCCCGGACGGGACCTGTTATGAAGGCGATCCGCGTTACATTTTACGGAAAGTTGTCGCTGAGGCGGCGAAGCTTGGTTACAGCTTTCATGTGGGGCCGGAATGTGAGTTCTTCCTGTTTCATGTGGATGACGACGGACTGCCGACGATGATCAGTCACGAGCAGGCCGGCTACTTTGATATGGGACCGCTGGATTTCGGTGAGAACGCCAGACGTGATATCGTCCTGACGCTGGAGGAGATGGGCTTTGATGTGGAGTCGTCCCACCATGAGAATTCCCCGGCGCAGCATGAGATTGCTTTCCGGCACAACGAGGCGCTGACGATGGCGGATCAGATCATGACCTTCAAGATGGTTGTAAAGTCGATCGCGAAGCGGCATGGCCTGCATGCAACCTTTATGCCAAAGCCGAAGGATGGCGTGGATGGTTCCGGCATGCATATTAATATGTCGCTTCATGACGCGGATGGGCGAAATGTCTTTCGCGATGAGACGGATTCACATGGCTTAAGCCGTGAGGCCTATTATTTCCTGGGAGGTATTATGCGCCACATCCGGGCGATGACACTGATCCTGAATCCGACGGTCAATTCCTACAAACGGCTGATGCCCGGATATGAGGCACCGACCTACATCGCCTGGGCAGAGCGGAACCGGACACCGCTTGTGCGTATTCCCGCAATTCGCGGAGAGAACGCGCGTCTTGAACTGCGCTCGCCGGATCCGTCCTGCAATCCCTATCTCGCACTTGCACTCTGTCTGGCTGCCGGTCTTGACGGCATAAAAAATAAAATTCTTCCGCCGGATGCGATAGAGGGCAACATCAACGCGATGACACCCCAGGAGCGTAAAGCGAAGGGAATTGAGCGTCTGCCTGAGAATCTGGGCGAGGCAGTGGAGGCCTTTGGCGCCGACCCGCTGATGGAGCAGGTGCTGGGCGAGGATGTGTGCCGGAAGTATATAAAGGCCAAAACAGCGGAGTGGAGATCTTACAACGAGACAGTCTCGCAGTGGGAGATTGACCAGTATCTGCTGAAATTCTGATTCCCTTTCGGCTGACTCAAACACAGGAGAAAACGGAAGGGAGTGGTGGATTGAGCAGTATTATCGTGGTCTTCCCGAAGGCGGAGGACGGCCGGAGTATCCGCAATCTGCTTACGAGACATGGCTATGAGGTGACTGCCGTGTGTACGATGGGCTCCCAGGTGCTGAACTACATTGACATGATGAGAGACGGTATTGTCATCAGTGGATATAAATTCCGCGATATGTATTATTCTGAATTGAAAAGCCTGCTTCCGCAGGATTTTGATATGCTGCTGCTTGGTTCGGCGCGGGTCTGTGAGGAATGTGAAAATCCGGACATTGTCTGTGTCACGATGCCTCTGCGCGTGCAGGATCTGATGAGTACGCTGGAAATGATGTGTATGAATCAGATGCGGCGGCGCAGGCAGCGCAGGTCGCGTCCCCGTCAGCGCTCAGAGGAAGAAAAGAAGATTCTGTGGGAGGCGAAGTCTGTTCTGATGGAACGGAACCATATGACAGAGGAGGAGGCACATCGCTATATTCAGAAATGCAGCATGGACAGCGGTACTTCCCTGACGGAAACCACGCAGATGGTCCTGGCGATGAACAAATATTAGATAATATGGAAGACGGAATATGAATGTTACGGGGCTCTGGAGAAAGGGCGAAAAAATCGTATATGTGGTGTTGTTCGCACTGCTGCTTATCTTCAGTGCCTATATCTTTTATGGGGCGCTGGATACACTGACCGGCGCGGATGCGCTGCAGACTGTGATACAGGGGAAATGGATTCCTGTTTTTCTGTTGTGTCTGGTTCTTCTGGCGGCTGTCTGTCTGCTGGGATTTCTGCGGTTTGTACTGCCATTTCTGGAAAAGCATTTCCGGCCGGCAGTTCTGGTTCTGTTTCTTATTATGATTGCGCTGCAGATTCTGACCGTGTTTTTCCTGCGCACCGCACTCCGGCATGATCATCTGAAGGTCTTTGATACAGCGATCGCGCTGCTTGAAAATGATACAATTAACGACACTTATTTCAAATATTATTTCAGGAAATATCCCAACAACATCCCGCTCTGCCTGTTCACGTATTTTTTTGTGAAACTGTATGCGTTTATCGGGCTGCCAAAGAGCTGGTGGATGGATCTGATGAAGCTCGTGAACATTGTCTTTATGAACATTGGGCTTGTCTGTACGTTCCGGCTGGTGTGTCATCATCGCTCCCGCAGAACCGGTCTTGGCCTGCTGCTGTTTCTGCTGATCAACCCGCTCTGGTATCTGCTGACGGAGATGTATTACACTTCAACGATTTCTCTGGCCTTCTCAATGGGAGGCCTGCTGCTCTTTGACTATGCGCGGCGACAGGAACCAGGGTGGAAAAAATATGTGGCCTACCTGTCCATGGGTCTGGTGCTGGCTGCAGGCTATAAAATCCGGGCTACTGTCATCCTGACGGTGGCGGCAGTGCTTGTCTACGCGATTCTGAGGTTGAAGAGCCGCAGGCTGCGGAGGGGGATTCCGACTGTGCTTGCGGTTCTGGCGGGTTTTCTTCTTGTGTTCTCCGCCTATGGAAAGCTGGAGGAGCGTTACGCGGGTTTCGACTCGGACGAGACCGGCTATCCTACAGTACACTGGATCATGATGAGCGCGCAGGGCGACGGTCAGTATAACAGTGCGGACGAAGCCTATACAGGTTCTTTTGATACGAAGGAGGAACGGACGGCAGCGGATATTGCGCTCCTGAAGGAACGGCTTGCGCAGATGGGGCCAGGTGGACTTTTTACTCTGTTTCGCAATAAGCTGCGCGTAGCCTTCTCTGACGGAACAGACGATTACAGTGGGCTGTTCCGGACGATGCAGGAGACTTCATCATTACAGAAATACATAAACGGGGGACGCAGTGATTATCTGGCTCTGTATCTTCACGTTTATCACGGACTGCTCATGGTGCTGCTGCTCCTTGCGTTTGTGGGACGTATTCAGAAAAAAGAGGGAAACTTCCTCGACGTGCTCGCGCTGAACCTTGCCGGAGCCTATGTGTTTTATCTGATCTGGGAGGTGGACCAGGCATACAGCATTCCCTTTATGCTGATTTTTCTTGCCTGGGCGGCAGACGGCCTTGCGCTGCTGGAACAGGGAGGAAAGAAACTGGAAGAAAGGCTTCCACGGATGAAGGCGCTCTCTCCGGTCGCCTGTCTCTGTCTGCTGCTGGTATTCTTTGGTGTGAGGACGCTTGTAAACCGTGTGGCTTTACCGGTGAAAACCTATACGGTGCTGCAGGATCAGGAGGCGGGCCGGGAACTGGTGCTGCAGGAAAGTTTTTCGCAGACCTTCCGAACCGGACAGTCCTTTGACCATGTGGATCTGTGGGTTGCCAACTGGGACGGCGCCGCCAATGATTCGGTCTATGACGTGGAGATTCTGGATGAATCTGGAAACACGGTAGCCACAGGTGAAGTAATCGGTTCACAGGCGCCGTGCATGGAGGCTTATACGCTCTCTTTTGCCCGTGTGGAGCCGGAGTGGGAACAGACTTATACGATTTACGTTACGCTGCGCAATCCGGACTGCGCGATCAGAACGGATTTTCTCTACTATCAGAGCGGCGCGTGGGATATGTACACAGACGGGGCGCTCTACGTGGCGGAGGAACTGAAAGACGCAGATCTGGCCTTTGCCGTGTACGCTGTAAACTGAGAAAAGGCTTGAAGCGTTTTGGGCTTCATAGTATACTGTAAGTTAGCAAACTGAAAGACAGGAAGGGACAATATGAAGAAAATACTGGTTATAGGAGCCGGACCGGCAGGTCTGACCGCTGCTTTTGAGTTGCTTGACCGCGCACCGGACGAGGTTGAAGTCACGGTTTTTGAGGAGAGCGGCGAGATGGGCGGCATCTCAAAGACGGTTTCCTGGCATGGGAACCGTATGGATATGGGAGGACATCGTTTTTTCTCCAAGGTACCGGAGGTCAATGAGTGGTGGAATCGCATGCTGCCCATGCAGGGAGCGCCATCCCGCGACGATACGATGCTGGAAAGGACGATCCCGCTCGCGCAGGACGGCCCGGATCCGGAGCAGGAAGACCGCGTGATGCTGCACAGGAATCGCGTCTCCCGCATCCTGTTTGACAGTAAATTTTTTGATTATCCGATTCGCCTGACGCCGGAGCTGTTTATCAATATGGGGCTTCTCAATACGATTGAGGTTGGTTTCAGCTATCTGGTGACGATCTTTCATAAAAGAGAGGAGAAGTCTCTGGAGGACTTCTATATTAACCGTTTCGGGAAAAAGCTTTACTCCATGTTTTTTGAGAATTATACGGAGAACCTCTGGGGACGTCACCCGAGCCAGATCGATCCGAGCTGGGGCGCGCAGAGGGTGAAGGGACTTTCGATTGTCGCGATCATCAAGGATGTTTTTGGGAAGATTCTCCCCGGAAAGAAAAATCGCCATGTCGAGACCTCGCTGATTGAGTCTTTCAGCTATCCGAAGCTCGGCCCGGGAGAACTCTGGGATGTGACGGCGGCGGAAGTTGAGAAGCGCGGCGGTACGATCCTGCGGCACGCGAAGGTGGTCGGCGTCAGTAAGGATGAAAATAACCGGCTCACAGGCGTGACATACGAGCAGGACGGGGAAAGGCGGACGATGGAGGGGGACGTTGTGATCTCCTCGATGCCGATCAAGGACCTGATTGCGGGGATGAACGATGTGCCGGAGGAGCCGGCGAGGATCGCGGCGGGACTGCCCTATCGCGACTATATGACGCTCGGTGTTCTCGTTCCCAGGCTGAAACTGAAAAATAAGACGAAGATCAAAACGGTGGGAGGTATTGTGCCGGACAACTGGGTCTATGTACATGACCGCACGGTTACGATGGGGCGCTTCCAGATTTACAACAACTGGTCGCCTTATATGGTGCAGGATCTGGAGCACACGGTCTGGGTCGGACTCGAGTATTTCTGCAATGAGGGCGATGACTTCTGGAATATGACGGAGGAGGAGTTCGCGAAGCTTGGTGTTTCCGAGATGGTGAAGCTCGGGATGATTGACAGTGCCGATGAGGTGCTGGACACGCATGCAGAGTGGGTGAAGAAAGCCTATCCGGCTTATTTTGATACCTACGCGGAGATGGACAAACTGGAAGCCTATTTAAGCTCCATTGAAAATCTGTATTGCGTAGGCCGCAACGGACAGCACCGTTACAATAATATTGATCACTCTATGGTGACTTCGTTTGAGTCGGTAAACAATATCTTAAGCGGCAGGAAGGATAAATCGAACATCTGGAGTGTCAATACGGAAAAAGAATATCACGAGTCCAAACAATAAAAAGAACAGCTGCCTGTATGTTTTTGCAGGCAGCTGTTTTCTCATGTGCGCCTGGCGGCGCACGTTTCTAACGGGTGTAAGTCCCGAATCCGCCCG
>JAJPZP010000194.1 GCA_021204285.1 Lachnospiraceae bacterium
GTACCTCTTCCTCCCACTGATACCTGCGTCGATGTACTTGTCTACGTATATCACCGGGGTTTCCGCCTCGATCAGCGGTCAGGTGAACTGCGCAAATGACAGTACAGAGGATTCCATCGAGGCGAATACCATTGACGCCTCCGGAGCGACGGCGACCTTAAAGATCTACAACCCGAGCACCGGCTCAATCACGATCACGAAGACAGACGCGAATGACAGCAGCAGTACGCTGTCGGGAGCAACCTTCAAGCTGTACTATCAGAAATTCGATGTGGAAACCTCGGACGCGTATGTGGCGAAGGCCTCTGATTCGGATGTACCGACTTATACCTCCGGGAGCAGCGACTGGACTTATATCGGAGAATATGAAACCAGTTCGGGCGGCACCGTCACGGCGTCCGGCCTCACACCCGGCTGGTATGCGGTCGTCGAGACGGGCGCGCCGGGCGGCTATGAGCTGAATTTCGAGGTGCAGGTCGTGGCCGTGGTCGCGGATATGGCCGTGGAAAATGGCGTGCACACGATGACTGATGGCGGGGAGGTCTCTGTCACGGTGGCGGACGTCAAAAAGGTGAACCTCAGCGTGACGAAGATCTTCAACCTGAATGATTTTACAAGCGATCTGCAGGATGAAGCGTGGTACTACAGTGTGACCTTCGGCCTGTACGTGTACGATACGACAAGCGGGACATATATATCGGCCAAGAGCCTTGGGCTGACCGACACGGACACCGTGATGGTGAAGGTCAATAATACGTCGGGAACGATCACAACGGATACCGGCACCTGGTACAACCTGATCCAGATGAAAGAGTATCTGGATGGTGATGGCCATTATGTCCTGGGAACCTATACTCTGGACGGCAGCTACTATATCCGTGAGATTTCGGTGAAGAATACGAACACCTCTGCGGATATCACGGACGACTGGTGGGTTTCAGGCGTCAGCATAAACTCCGGGGGCAATCTGTCCGTGGATGATACCGCGGTTACCGACAGCCGCGGCAACAGCTATTATAAGATAAGCGGCTTTAAGGACAACGCCACCGGCACGGTGACTGTTACCAACGATCTGACTTACGCGACGGTGACGATCCTGAAGACGGACGACAGCAGTCCTGCACAGGCGCTTTCCGGCGCGACCTTCACGGTCTACAGCGACGCCGACTGCACCACTGCGGTAGCCTATGGCAAGACCGACGATAGCGGTACCCGCACAATCACCGTTACATGACAAACCTCTCGGCGGGCACCTACCTGGTGGTGGAGACCGCGACGAGTGATGATAACAGTGAATATGTCATCGACAAGGACAACTCGAATGAGGTCTGGTACCAGATCATCGTGGTGCCGTCGGACGGAACCAAAACGATGGAGGTGAACTTCGTCAATGTGACGCAGAAGTACAGCGTGAGCATTAACAAGACCGGGACCATGGATCTGGGCGAAGCCCTGCTCACCGCTACGAAGGCGCAGGAACTTACGTACAACCTGGATGTGGATGTAACAAACAGCGGCCCGATCAGCGGTTTCACTGTGACGGACAGCGGCCTCGTCGCGACCAAGGTTTACCAAAGCGTCGGTTCGACAGATACGGAGAAGGTTACTGGCGACACAGTGGCGGCGTATCTCGAGGGATACTACAGCATCACCTCAGTGAAGAGCCCTGTGGACGCGACATAGGAGTACGATAGGCTTGTATGCACGAGTGGAGACAAGTCTGCCTTTTCGCAGAGCAAGGGCATCACGGCGAAGGTGACCTTCACCTACGAAGACGGAACGACGGAGGAGCAGGAGAAGGAACTGGCGAAGGTAACCACGACGGACGGCTACTGGACGGCGACGCCGACATACAGCAGCCTGAAGGTAGTGAGCTTCACCGTGACCTGGTATGACGAGAATCTGAAGACGTATACCGGCTACGAGCTCGGCAGCGACTTTGCGATAAGTGATTCCGGCCTGAATATTGTGGTCGCGATGGAGATCGACGGGCAGGAAAACGGGACTACGAGCTACGAGGCGGTGGCCGAGATCAAGAACAGCGCGGAGGTCACGTACAATTGTAACGAATGGGATACGACCGGCACTGCAACGACTTCCCGTGAAGAAGACGACGCGGAGGCGCTGACCACTGTGCCGAATGTGAGCGCGCCGGTGATGACGATCACGAAGAGTGTGGAGAATGAGACGAGCGCGTCGAGAAATACCAGCGGCACGGCGATTATCGGCGATACGCTCCTGTACACGATCACCCTGACGAACAGCTCGAGCAGCCTCCCGATGGAGAATCCCATTATCCTGGATCTGCTGCCGCAGGGCGTCGTCGCGGCGAGTGCGGCCGATGAGAATTCGTTTATCGCGAATGTGACGATCAAGAGTATTACCGATGCGAATGGCGATGATGGGTTCAGCGTGCTGAAAATCACAAATGTGTGGAGAACCACCTCGGGCGGCTACACGCTCCTGGAGATCGAGACTTCTGGCAGCATCGAGCCGGGGGAGACTGTCACCATCACGCTGGAGGCGGTCGTGGACAGCACCATACTGAACTACCTTACCTCGAGCGCCTCGCTGACCAACAACGTCTTTATGACCAGCAGCGAGAAGGGTGAGATATATAGTGACAATGCGGTCGGCTCTGTCTTCATGGGTGACACCGGTTCCTGGGCAGGAAATTATACGGATCCGACGTCGGACAATGTGATGGCGAGTCTGTTGAGCGCCCTGGGCGTGACCGGATATGGCTATATCTCTGATGCAGCTTCTATCCAATATGAGGTGAACTCCTCCGTATATCTGCTGAAGGAAGTCCAGGGCGATCAGGACGTGATCGGCGGAAACTGGTACTACGGAGACGAGGGCGGCACGGCGACGGCTAATATAGATACAGAATCTACGGACGATGACGGCTACGTGAATTTCCGACTGACCGTGACCAACACGACGACCGGCCAGGATCTGACGAACATCGTGCTGATGGATATCGTGCCGAAGGAGGATGGCGCGAGCTTCAACAGTTATATTGACAAGGAATGGAGCCTGATATTTGACAGCATCACGTCTGTCACGATCACCGACAGCAGTGGAAAAACAACAACCTTGGACACCTCATATTACACGCTGTGGTACTATACCGGCAGTGTGATAACGAGCGATGATGTCACGGCCATGCAGACCGCGTTCAATAGTAGCGCAAAGACCGGCTGGGTGGAATCCAGTAATTATGATACTACAAAAATGAGCGAAATCACCGCTTTCGCCGTTGTCTTCAACAGCTCCGTAAGCCTCAGCACCGGATCGAAGCTGCAGCTCATTTACAAGGCGATGGTTCCGCAGATGTCGGAGAGCGACGCTTCGGATAAAGCACATCTGGCGACCTACAATGATTTCTGCCTGTACGGCGATCTGGTCGTGAGCAGCACAGGTTCCACTGCCAGCAGTGTGTCCATGAAGAGCAACTACGTCTATGTCCTGCTCTCCACCGAGCCGGTGGGTGTTGGCGGCATGTTCTGGATCGACGCGGACGGCGACGGCGTACAGGACAGCGAGGATGTGGTGAGCCCGAGCAGTTACGATTACAGTACCGATGTCGGCGGCATGGAGGAGAGCACAGCCTCCACCTACAACAGTCGCACGAACAACTATTCGTCCTACAGCGTGGTGCAGAGCCTGCTGAATACGGCCTCGATGCAGCTGCTGACCTACAGCGGGTCGACGAGCGCGGCGAAGACGACCTACAGCGATTCCCTGCTCACATCGGCGTCCTGGCGTTTCCTGTTTACGGATTTGTCCTCGGCGAACATCAGCAGCGCATACACAAGTGCAGATGCTTACGACAGCAGCGGCATCCTCTGGAAGGCTCTGGCCGGGGCGAGCACCACGACCTGGTATCAGCTGCAGGCGACGATCGCAGGATCCGGCTCGATCAAATACAGCCTGACGGAGACTTCGTCGAATGTGCAGTCCTATGATCCGACAGTAATGTACAGCGCGGATAACAGCTCGGTGGGAAATGCGCTGACGGACAGCAGCTACAGCGCATCCGGCAGTACGACGACCTACAGCGGGACCACCACCGGCTCGGAGATCACGACAGGGAGCACCACGGCGACGTCCGAGAACTTCTTCCTCTACGGGACGACGAGCGGAAATGCGCTGTGGAATCTTGCCGAGGATATTGGCCTGGTGATCTACCGCGATCTGAAGATCACGAAGAAGGATACCGGGAGCGGCACGCCGAAATCCGGCTCCACCTTTGCGGTGTACGGCCCCTACGCGGCGGGCGAGGCAGCGAATGTGACCTCGCTCGACAGCGAGCATCTGGTCGGCACCTACACGACGATGAGTACAGACCCAACGACGCTCCTCATCGAGGACCTGCTGTACTTCCAGGAGTATATTATTGTGGAGACCAATGCGGATGACAGCTACGATCTTGCCTCTGCTGCGGCGACGGGCACCAACATCAGCACAATTACGAATGGCGTGACTGAAAAAACGGGTACAGCGGATGAGGTTACTTATAAGTCCGCGTGGATTCTGGGCATCCCGCAGAGCGACAGCAGCTACGCCTCGGGTGGAGAGAATTATACGAATACCGACCCGACAGCCTACAATACCGTGACCACCGACAATATGACCGTGACCAACGCGCTGAAAATTCAGTCCTTCAGCTTCCATAAAATCAGCGGCGATTCGTACAGCATCGGGGAAGGGTCGACGGTCAGCTATACACTGCTCGGGGGCGCGACGTTCAGCCTATACAGCGCTGATGACGCTGGCGTGACAGTGACAAAGGCGACGGACGGAACCGTGACCGGTGTGACGGTGGACGACAGCGTAGCGACAGCGCTTGCCAAGGCGACCAGCGATAATACAGGTCTGGTGGAATTCACCAGTTTATCGCTGAGCAGCGGCACCTACTACCTGATCGAGACGGCTGCGCCGACCGATTATGTTCTGCTTACGGATTACTGGATCGTGACTGTGGATACCGCGGCAAATACGATCACGCTGAGCGGGGGCGGCAAGACCTATGGCAGCAGTACACTCGGCTGGTATATCCCAAACTACAAGACCTCCGATCTGCCTCTGACCGGCGGGATCGGCACCTGGCCGTTCAGAGTCGCCGGAGCCATTCTCATGACCGGTTCCGCGATACTGTACTTTTTCTTCCACCGCCGGAGGCGGACAGGAAGCACGGCAGTGCGGGACTGACACCCTGAGGGAGTACGAAAAGTCCTGAAATCAATTAAAATCCCGCAAACCACCAATTATGAGGGCACTGAAAAAGTCTGGTTCTTTGTGAAAAGAATCGGGCTTTTTCTAATGGAAAGAGTTATAATAAAAGAAAAGATAATGGAGATTTCAGAATGCTGAGAGATCATTCACAAATGACACTGTCGTTATCGCCCTATCAGGGGATTTATGATGTCATTAT
>JAJPZP010000053.1:0-1188 GCA_021204285.1 Lachnospiraceae bacterium
TAAGACCTTCGCGGATCCTGGTACATCCGTAATATTATCGCTCACAATGCCGCCGGTGCAGTATTCCACGGTGGTCTTCGTCATCTTCTGCTTCTTCCTAAGCGCTACCACATGCTCCTCAAGCGTCATTTCCGGGTCGGTTGTATAAATATAGCTGCCGAGCCGCACCTTCAGCTCACGCACGACATTCTTCACCCGATCGCGCGACTCCTTGTTCAGCGCGTCCGGCGCACTCACGAGAATATCGACACCCGCGAGAGTAGGCGTGAGCTGAAAGCTCTCCTGCCTGGTCGCGGTCAGCATGTCCGCAAGCTGCTCGCGAAGCTCAGAAAGACCGAGTCCACAGACTTTCACGATCTTCTCATAGCGGTTCTCTGCATTTGTATGATTCTCTGCTTCCATCTTAAATCTTTCCCTCCATAATCACATGGCCATTTTTTATAAGGTAATCTATCAGGGATACGACTGTCAGGATCAATGCGATCCAGACAAGAGCCGTCTCGACCATATCAAAAATTCCGCCGGGATGCAGGATCAGCGCAATGATCATCAGCATCTGAAACGTCGTCTTGAATTTTCCCCAGGCACTCGCCGCGATGACGACGCCGTTGTCCGACGCGACAAGCCGGAATCCGCTGATGATGAACTCACGGCTGATGATAATGATAACAACCCAGGCTGCGAGCCTCTCCATCTCCACGCGGCAGATCATCGCGGCACAGCCCAGCAGCTTGTCCGCCAGCGGATCCATGAATTTCCCGAAATTTGTGATCAGATTGCATCTTCTGGCAATCTGCCCGTCCAGAAAATCTGTCAGACAGGCCGCAATGAAGATTACGGCCGCGATGAGATCGCAGTAATCCGGGAAATCCCCCAGCAGTAAAATCACAAAGGGTATGATCAGAAACACCCGGAATATCGTCAGTTTATTCGGCAAGTTCATCTTCTATCTCTCCTATCAGGTCATATTCATCGGCGCCTGTCACGCGGACGCGCACGAAATCGCCGGTCATCAGCTCCTGCGCTGTCTGGACGAACAGAAAACCGTCCACATCGGGCGCATCGCGGTAGGTTCTGGCCGCATAAGCGTCCTCATCGGCCACCTTCCCCTCAATCATGCACCAGAGACTTTTCCCTACCATGTCTTCTGCTTTTTCAAAAGCAATCTCCTGCTGCAGCTCAATGATG
>JAJPZP010000053.1:1198-5421 GCA_021204285.1 Lachnospiraceae bacterium
CTCATCCGGCACCTGATCCGGCATCGCAGCCGCGGGCATATCCTCCTCCGCGGAGTAGGCAAAGACGCCCAGGCGGTCAAACTCCATCTCGTCGACAAAATTCAGGAGCTCCTCGTGATCTTCCTCCGTCTCGCCCGGAAAGCCGCTGATCAGCGTCGTGCGAAGACAGATGTCCGGAATCTCCTCTCTGAGCTTTGCCACAATCCTGCGAATATCCGCCTGATCCGTCCTGCGTCCCATCCGCTTCAGAATCCGGTTCGAGGCATGCTGAATCGGCAGATCCAGGTAGTGGCAGATCTTCGGCTCCTCCTTTATTGTCTGAACCAGCTCGTCATAGATCTCCTCCGGGTAGCAGTACTGTACCCGTATCCAGCGGATTCCTCTGACCTGACAGAGTTCACGCAGAAGACGGTGCAGGCTCTTCTCCCCATAAAGATCAACGCCGTAGAGCGTCGTCTCCTGCGCCACGAGAATCAGCTCCCGCACGCCGCGCTCCGCGAGATCCCGCGCCTCCGCAAGAAGCCGCTCCATCGGAACGCTCCGATACGAGCCCCGCAGCTTCGGAATGATGCAGTAGGTGCAGTGCTTGTCGCAGCCCTCCGCAATCTTAAGATACGCGTAATGGCCACCGGTCGTCAGCACGCGCCCGCCTCCCGGCAATACCAGCCGGTCGATATCGTCGCAGATCAGCTGCGTCTGCCCGCCGAGCGCCTGTTCAACGGCCTCCACAATACCATCATAAGACGCCGTGCCGAGCACCGCGTCCACCTCCGGGATTTCGTCCAGAATCTCCTGCCGGTAGCGCTGCGCCAGACAGCCGGCCACAATCAGCGCCTTGCAGGAGCCTGCTTTCTTATATTCCGCCATCTCGAGGATCGTGTCTACACTCTCCTCCTTCGCATCGAGAATGAAGCAGCAGGTATTGATAATAATTATGTCTGCCTCCGCCTCGTCGTCCGTAAAGCGATACCCCTTCTGCAGCAAAAGACCAAGCATGTGCTCCGAGTCCACGCGGTTCTTGTCGCAGCCGAGAGATACAAACATGATGTTCATAGATTCCAGTTCTCCTGATCGGTTCGTCGGGTAAAACCCATTGCATCTATGATACCACGCCGGAGGGACAAAACGCAATGTTCAGTTCCTGCCCCCTGTAAAATATGTGTAAAATCTTTCTGAAAAACTAACGATAAAAACTGTTATGATGATTCTGCCGGCGCGAAAACAATGTTTTCCTTCGACTGCGCAGCAGCGCTGCCTGTGGATAAGATGCTTTCTTTCCCCCAGGTGCATACAATGCCTGCTCCACCATCGGAATTAGATCTGTCAGGGCAACATGAAGTTCCTCGTCTTCTCCGGCTTTTGCGGCCAGACTGGTCAGGAACTCCCGCGGACTCTCCCCTGCGCCCTCTCTCCAGGAACGCCCATAAGCGCGCCGGAGCAGGCCATAGAAAACTCCCAGCTCCGTATCCCGCTCTCTGTAAAGATACAGCCGAAGCCGGAAACTCTCAACCAACCAGGCCAGTTTTCTTTTCAGTGCCATCAGAAGAGAAATTCGTTTGTGCACAGGTTTCTGCCGGACCTGCATTTTTACCTTTTCTCCTGATATGAGAAACCGGCCGGCATAGCGAAGAAGCAGAACCAATACAAACAGAATCAACAGACCAAGCAGGACGTACACAAAGCGGGGAACAACGACCTCCATATACTCTGACGCAGACAAATCCAGCGCTCCCGTCCCCTGGTCCAGCTCAATTTCACCATATTCCTGCGTCGGCAAAACTGATGTCAGCCACTTCATAAACTGATAAAGGCCCTCACAGGCAGCGAGCACGGCAGCTTTCAGACTATTCCAGAGAAAGAACAGTCCTTTTCCGGCTCCCCTGGAAATGGTATTCGCACCCAGCCATACAGCGCCGGATAAAACGGCCAGCAGGGCGGTCAGAAGTCCCCAGCCTCTGGAAGACAGCCTGCCCCCGGCTCTGAAGTTCAGCATCCCCAGAATTGCCGCACCGCAGCCGATCGCGGAAGGCATCGCCCAGACCATGGACATACCAAGTGCTCCCAGATAAGCGGCAAGCACCGCCAGAAGCACCAGACCAATATCCAGCCATTGAAGAACAGAGGACAGCCTGACGGGTTCCATACACAATGTAGCCGCCTGGGCAGACAGCACCAGACAGGCTGTGCCGGTGGCAATCAGTACCCATATCCCCCGCCAGCCATCCAGCAAAAGAAAAACAATCAGTAACGACAGCCCCGCACATCCGTTAAGAAGCGCCAGCGCCTGTACAGAACGTTCCCGACGCAGGAACAGACAGTCCGCCCCATAGAGTAGCGGGCCAAAGCACAGCCATGCCAGAGGATACCATAATTGAAACGTCCGTTCCCCCAGTGTCATCAGAAACAGCAGCGTGACAGCAATCGCCCCGGCAGAAATCTGACTGGTTGCTGCCGTTACAGAATTTCGTTCTTTCATGACTTTCTTCCCCTCTGAAGTGTGCGCAGACAGAAGCCCTCAAAATCGCCGAACGGCCTTTCCTCCTTCCACGTCAGCAAAGTCAGGCAGGTGGAATTCATTCTTCTAAGCAACGGCTGATGTTCCAGCATGCTGTTGTCGTAAACAATGTAATAAAATCTACCCACGCGTCCACTTTCCTCCAGCAAAGCCTGCATGTCAAATTCAGCCGTCCGGCGCAAAATCCGGCTGTTTTCCCTGTCTTTCAAAGGAGGAGCCGGCTGCCAGGCCGCCAGCATCCGCAGCAGCGGAAAAATATCCTCCCCGATACTGCGATGCATTGCCGGACCAGTTCCCCTGCAGAGGCTCAGGCCACATGCCACATGAACCTCAGCAAGTCCCACCAGTACCGAGGCCAGGATCGATAAAGTTTCTTCCATCTCCTCAAAGTGGGGCTCCGGCCCGCCAAAACTCTCCCCATCCAGCAGGAAATGAATGCTGCGCGGCAGAACATCCTCGTAAACATTAACGGACAGAGGCTGGCAGCGGGCAGAAAGACGCCAGTTAATATGTCGAAACTGATCTCCCGGTTGATATTCACGGGTAGATCGAATCACCGTGGTATCTTCCATTACTCCCTGCGTGCCTGTATCGGCATTCCAGAGATTGCGAAGAAACGGCTCCACTGTCACCGACCTCAGCGCCGGATAGACTGCAAACTGCCGCACTTCATCGGGATTGACTGCCTGCTCCACCTGGGACATGCCAAAACCATCCCCGGTACGCAAACGCCAGCCGGAAATGCTGTATATCCCCCGATGCTGCGCAGTCCAGACGGATGTAAACTCCAACGTCTCATACCAAAGGCAGAGAGATAGTCTCTTCTCTCCCAACAGCTCTGCAGAATACCCCTCTTCCTTCAGGACTGACTTCTCCCAGTCATCCGGCGAACGGGTTTCCTCCGGTGTCATACACAGATCCAAAGGCAAAGGAAAGGACAATTCCATCCAGGCCAGCGGGAGCAGCTTATCATTGTGAATGCGAATCTCAAATGTCAGGCTCTGTCCAGGAAAGACTCCCTCCTGCCGACAGTTCACAATCAGAGACAGTTTTCGCAGTGCCAGCTCTCCCCAGAGGCGGGCACTGCCGCCAAGAAGGAATACCAGCATCAGCGCTGTGGCAGCACCGCCAAGCCCGGCCAGCGTACACACGGCGCTTAAAATAAGAGCCAGCGCCAGCGCAGGCAGCGAGGTCAGCGTGCTGGATCGATGATAAACCCAGTTGCTGTTTCTCATTGCAACACCCTGGACGGTTCCGGCGTGGCCTTAACTTCACCCAGAATTTCGTCAAGAATAGAAGCGGCTGTAATGCCGGAAAAACGCGCCTCGCCGCCGGGCACCAGCCGATGCTCCAATACCGGATGTGCCAGTGCCTTCACATCATCCGGCGTGACAAAATCTCTTCCCTCCATGGCTGCCCAGACTCTGGATGCCCGGTAAAGTCCTCTACTGGCCCGTGGACTCGCCCCCATAGATAGCTGTGGATGGTTGCGCGTAGCCTGCGTCAGCCGGATCATATAATCCGCTGTCTGCTCTGAGACATAGACCAGCTCCGTTTGCTTTCTCACGGCAAGCAGCTCTTTCGGTCCGGTCACCGCTTTCACCTGCTCATAGGGAATATGATCCCCCACCCTTTGCAGCATCTCCCGCTCCTCCTCACGATCCGGATAGCCTACCGTCAACCGCACCAGGAAACGATCCATCTGCGC
>JAJPZP010000197.1 GCA_021204285.1 Lachnospiraceae bacterium
AGAATCTTCGAAGATCTTTTCAAAGCACTATTTAATTATCAAGGTTCGTCCGCTGTCCGCTCCCGTAAGGGGAGTGGCCAAATGATTATACCAAATACCACCGTCTCTGTCAAGAGCTTTTTTATTTTCCCAACTCCCTGATCGGGTGTTTTCAGTACTCTCGCCAGCCCCTTTTCGCGGCCAGCTCGATTATAATATCACCGTGATTCTGGATTGTCAACACCTTTCGACAAAAAATTTTCAGCGAACTCCTGCACGATCTTCAGACGCCCAGAAGCAGCAGAATAATAATGAGAAGAAGAAGATTATTTTCATACAGGTAAGACAGATATGCGCAGCCCTGAATCTGTGTATGCAGAAACGAACCCCAGGAACTCGTGCTGAAAATCGCAACAATAAGCAAAAACAGCCAGAGAATAAGCAGCTGCTGAAGCAGCCCGAAAATCGCGCCAAAGATACGGTTCAGGAAGCTTAAACCCGGAACCTTTGTCAGAATTTCCAGAGAGAGAAGCAGCATCCGCAGGAGAAGCCGCACGATCACATAGGTCACAACTACGGACAGCACCCGCGCCGCCAGCACATACATAAAATTCTCCGCATCGTCTCCAAGACCGCTCAAAACCAGCAGGCGATAAAGCTCGCTGTCCGTGTTCAGTATATTTTCCAGCGTAAATGTCGATGGCAGAATATGCTGAAAAAACTCCGCTACATAGGGTGCAGCGATATAGACTACCACCATGGTCAGCACCATGATGGCAAAGGAGACTCCTTTTTTGACAAAGCCCTTTCTGTAGCCGTCCAAAACACCATATCCGAGGAAAAGCAGGCCAATCACACCGGCCGCATTAAGTACTTCCATCATCTATCCTCTTTATCTTAAGCGAATCTGATCCGTCCTGGATGCGTGCATAACAATATAACGCGTGATCCCGGACATCGTATACATGTTGGAGATCGACTCCTCAAAGCTTGTCTCGAAAATCACCTTTCCCGAATGGTTCACAATCATACAATCGTAATCATTGTAAATAAGAATCGTCTCACCCGAAATTTTTATGGTTTCATAGTCGAGATCAAATTCCACCTCGAACTCCATATTTCCATGGCTGTTGTACAGCCGGAGAGCATAAGTCTCCTCCTCACCCTCCGTCACAATCCCAAGATAAGTATCCGATGTAAACACACTCAGAATCTCTTTTTCCAGAGTAATTTCCTCCGTCTCCTCCGGAATCTGACTTCCCTCATAGAAAAGCAGGCTGTCAGTTCCCACAATACAGCAGTGTGTGCTGCCCAGATAATGAACACTGGGCAAAATCTCACCTTTTATAATCCTTGATGCGACCAGATGATCGGAAGAATTCTCTCCCACAGAGTCAAAATTATAAAAGGCAATGCAGGTATTCACACTGCCATCCTGAATCTGAAGAAATGTAACTGCCAGCTTCGTGGCATCCTCGCTGAGCGATATGCGAAGCGGATAACCGGTATCCTGCAGTTCAAACTTCGCCTCCACCAGCACTGTACCCGCGCTGTCATAAAGGTACAGGCGCGTTATATCCCCATCCTCAAGGAGAGCCGCCAGCACGCCCTGAGAAGACACCTCAATCTGTCTGATCGGATACAAGGTCTGAACACTCCCGAGGAGGCCGCTCTCACCAAAAATCATCGCCTCTGTCCCGCTCTCCTCCGCAATGGCCGCGCTGTTCCCGCACACTGCTACCATCGGGCTCTGCATACTGTAGGTCTGGCTCCAGACAAGCTGATTGCGGGAATCCACACAGGAGATCCCATCCTGGCTGTATTTCAGAACATAATCCAGGAATTCCGTATACTGCGTCGTCACAGTATCCGAACGCTCGTAGCTGTTCACAACTTCATAGTCCGAATAGACTTTATTTTTATAATTTGCCCAGAAGGTCGCCGCCGCGATCAGTACCAGCACAAGGACACCTGCCCAGAATGCAAAAACCCTGAGTCTGTGCCCACGGAGATTTTTCCTGAAAGCCTCTATGTCCGTGTCTGTTCCGGTATTTTTCTTCAGTAATTGTATCGCCATCCGTATTCTCCGCTGAATCTGCAGTTCTTTTGTAGTATACCATTTTCCGCTATGGAAGTACAATGGTTTGTCCGACATAAATTTTATCGCTGTCATCCAGTCCATTGAGTTTGCAGATTTCTTCCAGCCGCTCGTCTCCACCATATTTCACTCTGCAGATTCCAAGCAATGTATCGCCGGCCTGCACCTGATAATACTCCGGCGCCACCATCTCTTTCATCCCGGCATCCGCCTCTTCCACGTTCTCATCCACCACAACTGCCTCCTCGTTCTGCTCCTCTTCCGCCTGTGAAGTCACAGCCTCTGACAGTGTTTCTTCCACCTGCAGGTCCTCCGCCTCGTCAGCCTCCTCCACCGCCAGACGATTTCCTTCCTGCGCTGCCTGTTCCATATCCTCACCGTTTTCCTCGTCCAGACTCTCCGAGATGCGGTAAAGCGCACTCTCCATACTTGTCATTCGATCATAATTGTTGATCATCGTCACCCCGATCACAAGAATAACCATCACAAGAAACGTGCAGGCAGTATAGAGGACTGCCATCAGCCGTCTCTGCCAATATTTCGCCTTCTTCTCCTGCATGGCACTCCCAAACCGCGCCGCCGCCCGGTCTTTCAGGACACCCTCCGGCTCAATACTGAAACCACCATGCTGATGACTGATATATTCCTGCATCTGCTCATTCTTTTCATAATAAATATAATAGCCCGACAGCGGCACAAGGCCACATTCTTCCTGCCGGAAGAAGCTCTCTTCATTTTCCAGAATATCAGTCAGGAAAAAGACCGTCTCCTGTCCCGGGAAATGTCTTCTGTGTAAAGATTTCCATTCCTCCGTGAGTGTAACCGGAAAGCCCGGGTTCGACAGATACCAGCCGAGTACTTCCATTCCATCGAACCATGCCTGAACATTTCGGAATATCTCACTCCAGTTTTCATTGGAAAACCATTTTTCACGCTCCTGTCCCATGTCCGCTTCCAGTGCGCCCTGTATATAGATACCGGAGGCATTGCGATGACCTAACAGCACTGCCGTTTTCATGCCGGTGAGTTCATTCTCTGCCAGCTGGCGCAGATAGGTATATGCATAGTCCTCTATAAAAACCCGTGTGCCCTGCCCAGGTTCTCCAATCTGACGCGTATTTCGGGGAAACATCCCCTCTCTCTTTTCCATCCCTGCTTCCCTCCCTCCGATTACATCGTAACACAGAGAGTACTCCGTTTTTGACGAAATGAAGGAGGAATGCCCAGTTTCTTATCAACAAAAAAGACGCCGAAGCGCCTTTTTTCTTCTGTCTTATCGGAATCTGTAAACCGTCGTCGTGCGACAATGCTGTCCGGCGTCAAAAACCGGCTGGCGAAACGACGGAATATTGACGCTGTTCGGGAAATACTGAGTTTCCAGGCACACCGCCTCGCGCCTCGCGTACCGCGCACCTCCCTTGCCGTTTCTGTCACTCAGACCGTTCGCCGTATAGCCCTGCACGCCGGGAAGATCTGTATAAGCGTCCATCGTGATACCAGAACGATCATCCTCAAGCTGCGCGAACTTCTCCACTCTGCCGAATTCCGTGTCGAGCACCCAGTTGTGATCGTAGCCTCCCACAAGCTTAAGCTGCTCCCAGTCCGCATCGACGTCATCACCAATCCTTCTCGCCGTCCGAAAATCCATCGGCGTTCCCTCTACCGGCAAAATTCTTCCTGTCGGAATCGCGCCCGGATAAATTTCTGTAAATCCACTGGCTTTCAATGTCAGTCGCTCATCCTCAATGGAACCCGAGTCATGCCCTCCCAGATTAAAATAGGAGTGATTCGTCACATTGATAACCGTCTTTTTATCACTGACTCCATCATAATCAATCTGAATCCCATCCTCTAACAGCGTGTAGGTAACGGACATTGTCAGGTTTCCCGGAAAACCGTTCTCTCCGTCCGGGCTCAGATAAGTAAATTTCACGGCAGTTGCCGCCTCGTCAGGACTCCCCTTCCACATGACCTTATGAAATCCATTCTTTTTATCCGTGTGCAGATTATTTTCCTTATCGTTTACAACCATATGATAATCCACGCCATCCATTGAAAATTTTGCACCGCCTATCCGATTCGCATGCCTGCCGACCGTCGAGCCCAGGCAGCCACCACTCTCTTCATATTCCTTCAATGTGTCATAACCAAGAACCACATCGCGGCGTCCTCCTTTATGATCCGGAACGACCAGGCTCACCAGGATCGCGCCGAAATCCGTCACCGTCGCCTCCAGACCCTTCTCACCACACAGCGTATAGAGCGAAGCTTCCTTTCCGTCCTTCGTCACGCCAAATGACTTCCTGGTAATACTCATGCCCTTCTCCCCCTTCTCTCTTTCCCTACAACTCTACACGGCCCTCCAGCGCACGCAGCAACGTCACTTCATCAATATATTCCAGATCTCCTCCGCCCGGTACGCCGCTCGCGCTCCGGCTCACCTTAATCCCGGTCGGCTTCACGAGCCTACTGATGTACATCGCCGTCGTCTCCCCTTCCAGGCTGGAATTTGTGGCGATAATTACTTCATCTACATCTTTCTCCAGACGATGCATGAGCTCCTTCAGGCGAATGTCTGAGGGACCAATGCCCAGCATCGGGGAGATCGCACCGTGCAGCACATGGTAAACACCTTCATACTTGCCGGTCTTTTCATAGGCGCTCATGTCGCGCGGGTTCTCGACGACCATGATCGTCCTGTGATCCCTTTGTTCGTTGGCACAGATCGGGCAGATCTCCTGATCCGTCAACGTCAGGCACTCCCGGCAATAGCGAATCGTTTTCCGCGCATTCACCATCGTTTCCGCCAGCTTCTCAACCTTTTCTTCCGGCATATCAATCATATGAAAGGCCAGACGTTGCGCCGTCTTTGCTCCAATCCCCGGCAAAGAGGCGAGCTGTTCCGCCAGCTGGCTGATCTGCTTGCTGTAATACTCCATCAGAAACCAAGTCCTCCGCCCATGCCGCCGGTCATCTTCGCCATGTTCGCAGCGGCCGCCTCATCCGCCTTACGCAGCGCTTCATTCGCCGCCGCCATAATCAGATCCTCAAGCATCTCCACATCATCCGGATCTACCGCTTCCGGATCCAGCTTTACCTTTGTGATCTCCTTCTTTCCGGTCACCGTCACTTCAACCGCACCGCCACCGGCGGCCGCTGTAAACTCCGCACTCTCAAGTTCCTTCTGACTCTCTTCCATCTGGCGTTGCATACGCTGTGCCTGCTTCATAAGATTGTTCATATTGCCCGGCATACCGCCCTGAAATCCGCCTCGTTTTGCCATTGTTATATCCATTCCTTTCGCGTTTTTGACGCTCAAGGCACAAAACGTTAT
>JAJPZP010000126.1 GCA_021204285.1 Lachnospiraceae bacterium
AATGGTATTCACCGGCCTGGGAACCTTACGGATGTTCTCTGGTACAGCCATAAAATCGCTCCTTTATATAGTACATTATACCATTTACAGTACTATACATCAAGCGATTTTTATATAAATTTGTCAAAGAACATACGAGCAAAACCATAGGAAAACGCGAAGAATCGAGCCTGAAATGGGAAGAAAAAGGCGATTTTCGCTGGCAAATCTAGCCGACCGCATGAGATTTTATCCTTTTTGGTATGAATCTATAGTCCGGCGGATTGGGAAAGTTTTACTTAAACAGGATAAAAGATTGTTATTGGAAACCACAAAAAAGTCTGTTATAATTTTCTATAAGAACATGCAGGAGATGGAGGCACGAGAATGAATCTGACCTTATACCATGGTTCAGAAAATATAGTCAGAACGCCACAATATGGAAAAGGCTCCAGAAATAATGACTATGGCCGGGGGTTTTACTGCACAGAGGAGATCGAACTGGCAAAGGAATGGGCCTGCTCCCGGGATGCGGACGGCTATGCAAACATATATCAGCTGGAAACAGACGACCTGCGAATTCTTCACCTGAACGACGGAAAATATAATATTCTGAACTGGCTCGCGCTGCTTGCGGAAAATCGAACTTACTGGGAAAAAAACACTGTTTCTGAAGATGCAAAAAAGTATCTGAAAAAAAATTTTCTGATTGATCTGACCGGATATGACATCATCATTGGCTATCGCGCAAATGATTCTTACTTCTCTTTCGCGCAGAGCTTTGCAGCCAATGCGCTCTCTCTCCGGCAGCTTTCCGAAGCAATGCGTCTGGGGAAACTCGGGGAGCAGATTGTATTAAAAAGCCAGAAGGCATTTTCCCAAATCCATTTTACAGACGCCCAGAAGGCTGATCGGGAAACTTACTTTTCCAGAAAAATGGAGAGAGACCGCGAAGCAAGAAGAGCATACCGGAAACAAATCCGAAATCAGACAAACACGAACGACCTGTTTATGCTCGATATTATGAGAGAAGGGATCAAAGATGGAGATGCACGCTTATTCCTCTGATTATCTGGAAACAGCACAGAAAAATCTGGGCGATATGCTGGATTTCGCCGCAAATACCTGCGATCTTAATCTAAATAGCTTTTATCAGATGTTTCTTTCATCGCGTGTGGCGGAACAGTTTGGAAAGGGAAATCCTCGTTATGTTGCAGGAATGAACGGCGCCGAACTGACCTGGGAGGTGCTTAAGGCCGCTCAGGAGAAGCTGCCGAATCAGAAGCCCGCTTTTTATCTGGATAAATCTCCGGAATACTGGTGCGGTTGGAGCCTTGCCTGGTATCAGTGGCTGACAGCGCGGTCTTTTCGTAAAATTCAGAGACTGATTCCCATTGAGGAAGTGCTGTGTATGTATCCGACCCATCATGAGGCGGATATTGAACGCTTTCGGGAGACGATGGATGAACTGTACCGGAAAAGACATCAGCAGTCCTATCTCCAGTGGTATCGAACGCTTTGCGGCCTGTCCGTTCAGGATTTGAGTGAAATGTCCGGCGTTTCAGAAAATAAGATAGTCAGGATGGAGGAAAATCTCAGTCTGATCAATTCCGCCCCGGCACAGGAAGTGTGGCGGCTCGCGAGCGCACTCGGCCGCAACGTGGAAGAAATTCTGGAGATTTAAAGTCTGTTTTTCACTTTTCTGTGAGAACTTCCATTTTACAATGGTACTCCTTATCCTTCCGGCTGTAGCCGATCCCAACCAGTAGAATCCACCCCTCAGTGGCCACTCGGGATCTGCTCCAGCAGCTCATGCTCCCGCCCAAGGTCCGCGTGCGCAAGAATCAGGAAGTCCGCCAGCAGCGGAAGGATCGCCAGCCAGATCACTTTCGCCTGCAAGAGCCCGCAACAGGCGGTCAGGATCAGACCTCCCCCGAGGAAACAGGCGAGCATACCGATGTGCGTGAAGCCTCTCTTCAGTGCTCCGATTTCCCGATGCCGCGCATATTTTGCCAGCGAGATACCGATCTGCCGGATATGATTGGTACAGAAAGTCGTCGCCATCGGGATGCCCTCCGCCTGCCGGAAGGTATTGTACTGCATGGAGCAGATAAAATTGATGATAACCTGCACGATCCGGTGCGGTGCGGAGAGAGGAATCCATCCGATCAGGAACAGCACCGCAATCTCGATGCCGATCAGACAGGTATCCCAGCGCAGCAGCCCCATCTTCTTAACCGGATTCGGAAAAAACTCCGACACAAATGCGCCGCTGATATAGGCGGTAATCGGGATCAGATAATACAGCCCCTGCCTCCAGAGCCCTTTACCGAGTGCCATCGCCATCAGCACAACGTTCGCGGTCTGCGCGTTGCAGAAGACGCCGCCGCGCAGATTGTAAGTATAGGCTCCCATCATCCCCGCGCTCACCATCAGCAGCAGGAACACGCCCTTGCGCTCGCAGGCCAGGTAGCGGCTGCGATGCAGTTTCGTCTCCGATTCCGTCTCCATCCTTTTCCTCCCGGTTCAGTTACTTTCGTCTGTACTGCCGGACAGAAGCGGTGCTTCCCCTCGCAGCAGGAACGCAATGTAGATCGGCGCTACAAAGAAAGACATGAAAAAGAATCTGTCGTCACTGCCCATCAGGAAGAACATGGTTCCAAAATTATAGGTCAGCAGTGAAACCGTGATAAACAGTTTTTTCCAGTCATCAAAGACGTTCAGGCGAATCTTACCGCAGATGGCAATCACAAGCAGCAGATTCATCATCCCAATGTAGCAGAAAATATAGCGAAGCGGCGTATTGTAAATCAGATCTGTATAACTGTCCATAGCAGCCATCACCCGCTGATTTCCCTGATAGGAAACCGTCTCATATTCATCCACCGTCCATGTGACCTCATAAAAACACTCATTCGGATCGAGCGAATACGCGACCTTCGTCAGATAAAGCAGAGCCTTCACAGATTCCACCGGTTCCTTCTCCACACACTTTATGGCTATACGCAGAACCCCTTCTGCGCCTGCCTCCTCAATCGCATTCAGATTCGCCTCACCGCTTCTGCGAAGATTGTTGAAATTTCCACACATGTGATACTTCTCCCAGGTCTCCTGGTCCGCGATAGAATAAACAAATTCCTTCATCTCGTCATCCAGTGACTCCGGACACTCCGCGACGACATGCGCGATAATGGTAAGCGGGCAGCCCACCACCTGTACCGTCTGCTCCGGCGCTTCCTCTACCGTCAGCGCAGAATAAAGGCCGCCTTTTACTCCGGCATACAAGGCCACGGAAATGATAAGCAGTTTCCATATCTGCTTTTTCTTTTTTGCCAGACACAGGCACACCCCAACCAGAAGGGGGAAGGTAAACAGAATCGCATTGTGGCGTATAATCGTCGAAACAATCAGCACCACCGCAAACAGAACCATATGCACCAGGGAATCCAGCCATTTTCCCTTCAAATAGAAAACCTGCACCGTATAAATGATCAGCAGTGTCAGGCAAATCGCCAGAGAGGTGTCCTTGATCGGATGTACCGCCATCTGCCCCACAAACGGATTCAACAGAATAAATGCCATGATTCCCAGCGCATATTTATAATTGACCATACGGCACAGAACCGTATAGGCATAGCAGAGCACCGAACTGAAAAACAGAATCTGCACGATGACAATCGACGGAACCCAGCCTCCTGTCAGCTTCAACGGGATCGTAAAGGCAAGGAAAGTCTGCAGCACCGGATGATTATCATTATAGATTCCGGTAAGCGCCTGCGTGTACTGCGTGGCCGCATCATTGATAATCGCACCGGGATAAAACCCGATATCATGCAGCATGAATATAAGAAAAGCCGCCAGCCAGACTCCCACTGCAAACCAGATCCGCCTCCGGGAATGCAGATAGTCCATATCTGCGGGCGGCAATTCAAAGGAACGCAGCTTTTTCACCAGGAAAGGCCCTGCGGCAAGCGCCAGGACACAGGCCAGCGCAAGCAGGAATAATTTCACAACAGTGGGCATCCCCGGAAATTCCGTCAGCGTAAAGAACATGCTGATCGCCGCAATCACCACGATATAGAGGCTTAAGACGATTCCATTGATTCCCTGTATTTTCTCAAATGCTTTTTTCATTCTCTTCTCCCTCGTCCAGAACTCACGATTTTCATGGTTAATATAGCATAGCGATATGCGTTTTTCAACCTGTTTTTCAGGCCGGATCCTGCACAGAATTGACTTTGATTTACCGAGATGTTATAATCAAGTAGTTTCGCTGAAACAAATCTGACAGATCGTCCGCAGAGGGAGAATCAAAACACTTATGCCGATTAGAATACACAACTTTGCCGGTATCCTTGGCTGGAACGCGCGAAAATATTTCCCGCGCCTCGCCAGTGAAAGTTATCTGAAACTGCAGTTTGTCACCAGAGGAAAGTCACAGCAGAAATATATCGAATATTTTCTGAGGGATCCGGAGAATCCTCCCCGTCCCAATGTGATCAATCTGGAGACCATCAACCGCTGCAACTCCACCTGCGAGTTCTGTACCGCCAATAAAAACGCGGACAAAAGACCCTACAAGCGCATGGAAGATACCCTGTTTTACAGCATCATCGATCAGCTGCACGACTGGGACTACAGAGGGCATCTGACGCTCTATGGAAACAATGAGCCATGGCTGGATACCCGTATTGTGGATTTCCACAAGTACGCGCGGGAAAAGCTTCCAGATGCGTTTATCTTCATGTCGACCAACGGGCTTCTGCTGAATATTGAAAAGGTAAAGCAGATCGTCCCGCATGTCAATCAGCTCGTGATCAACAACTACTGTCTGGACATGAAACTGCATGACAATATCAAAGAAGTATATGATTATGTGAAGGCGCATCCGGATGAATTCCGCGACGTCGACATTCTGATCCAGATGCGTTATCTGAAAGAGGTTCTGACAAACCGCGCAGGAAGCGCACCGAACAAAAAAGCCACGAATAAGGTCATCAAAGAGACCTGCCTGATGCCGTTTACCGACATGTGGATCATGCCAAACGGCAAGCTCGGTATCTGTTGCTGTGATGACTTCGAAGTGACGGACTTTGGCGATCTGCATGAGCTGAGCATACAGGAAGCCTGGAACAGCCCGAAGTACCAGGAACTCCATCTCGCGATCAGGGACGGGCGCCAGAATTATCCCTTCTGCCGGCACTGCGATTTCATTGATGCGGGACTTCGCATGGATCTGGTGGATGACATTCTGAACGACCGGGAAGCTGTGCGGGGTTCGCGCCAGTCCATCTTCAAGAAAAAATCGAGTAGGAGGCGGTGATTAACCGCCGTCCTCTCACAGCACCGTGCG
>JAJPZP010000083.1 GCA_021204285.1 Lachnospiraceae bacterium
CCCAGATAGGAACCGCCGATCCCGATCACAAGCAGAACTTCGGAATCGCCCTGAATCTTTTTTGCCGCCTTCTGAATCCGCGCAAATTCTTCCTTGTCATAATTCACCGGAAGATCAATCCAGCCAAGGAAATCGTTCCCCGCTCCACTACGGTCCAGCAATACCTTTTTCGCCGCTTCTGCCTGCACCTTCATGTACCCCAGCTCATCCTCACTGATAAAGGGAGCCGCTTTCGAATAATCAAATGTCAGATTTGCCATTTCCTACCCTCTCCTTTGCTTCACGGGCATTTTCCCTGCCCGGTCATATAAAAATATTGTAGCATTCCTGCTATAGAAAAGTCAACTGTCCAGGCCCTATGTAGAAGAACTTAAGAGCTCGGTAAGAACCTCCTGAAACAACTGCTCCTCCTCCTTCGTGGGTGTAAAGCGCTGTTTCTCTTCCGGAGCCTCCTGCACAGCCTGTTCTTCCTCCACATCTTTCTCCTCAAAAACGTCACGAACATGCTGTTTCCGCGGGGCAAGCGTGTTCGCCGCATAGTCCACGAAGCAGACAGCCGCCTGCTCCCACAGGCTCTCACTCTCAAGCCAGAGACAGGCCATCCGCACCAGCGCGAAAGCTGCCACAGCCGCCAGGAATCGATCCACACAGAAAACCGTTCCATAGCCAAGATAATGCAGCGCCACCGCTTCAAGAATGCCTGTACCCAGAACCAGGCCTGCCCATCGTTCCGGCAGGGTCCGCCAGCGCGGCAGACGCACCCGCAGCCTCTGCTCCAGGCAGAGATATTTCCGGACAAAGACCGACGCATCGCGAATCTCCACGCCAAGCTCCGCACTTTTCTCATATCTCAGTGCCATCGCCCGACGCATCGGACTGCCGCCATTTCCCTCGATCACAGCATCACGGCACAATCTTCCGAACAGGATTCTCCTCAGCGTCGCCAGCAGAATCCCCCAGACCCCCAGTGCTGCAAACTCTCCATAGTTAAGCCATAACTGATACATACCGATGCCTCCCATCTCCAGATTTGTGAGCATCAGTATAGCCTGTTTCCCGGAAAACGGCACGCAAATCCTGTCGAAGAATTTCGACACAATGCCATGTCCTTACAGTCTTCCGATAAAATTCTCCACAAGCGCAACGTTATGGCGAATCGCCTCCATCTCAAAGGTCGAATAGTCCATATGCGCGCTGTCGTCTGCCTTGTCAGAGATCGCGCGGATAATCACGAAAGGAATCTGGTTGAGATACGCCGCCTGGGCGATCGCCGCGCCCTCCATCTCCGCACAGAGCCCGCCAAACTGGCTGCTGAGCCGCTCCTTCACTTCCCGACCAGCGATAAACTGATCGCCGCTCACCACGCGCCCGGTGAAGGAATGAATCTCCGGTACCGCTTCCGCACAGGCTTCCTGCGCCGCCCGGATCAGTCTCTCGTCTGCCTTGAAAAAGCTCTCTTCCATCCGCGGAATCACCCCCGGCTCATAGCCGAAACCAACCGCGTCCATATCATGCTGGACAGTATCTGTGGAAATCACGATATCCCCAATATCAATCTGTGCACTCAGCGAGCCTGCAACCCCCGTATTGATGACCGCGTCCACCGCGAAGACATCTACCAGAATCTGCGCACAGATTCCCGCATTTACCTTGCCAATACCGCTGCGCACGACAACCACCTCACGCCCGTTCAGTTTCCCGGAATAAAAATCCATGGACGCCCGCGTAAATTTCTCCGGTGCCTCCAGTCTGGTACGCAAAGCCTCTACTTCTTCCTCCATCGCTCCTATGATGCCTGTTTTCATTCTCTTCGTCCTCCTTTGCTTTCTTGATTCACGTAACGTCGTCTTATTCAGTATACAAAAAAAATGTACGTTTGACTAGAAAAAACGCAGGTGATCTGCTATACTCGCCTTCAGGAGGTATCAGGATGCTGTACAAAACGAAAGGAACCTGCTCTCAGGCAATTAATGTAGAGGCCGAGAATGGCGTGATCAAATCTGTTGAATTCATCGGTGGATGCAACGGAAATACAAAGGGTATCGCAAAGCTCGTCACCGGCATGAAAGTCGATGATGTGATCGGACTTCTGGAAGGAACAACCTGCGGCTATAAGCCGACCTCATGTCCCGACCAGCTTGCGCAGGCGCTGAAACAATTAAAAGCTGAACAGGCGTGACAGAAGGAGGGAACACAAAGTTTTCCCTCCTTCTGCCGTAAGTACCCTGGTTTTATCTGACAGCTTTTCATCTCCTTCCCTCTTATTTTATAAGGCCTTATATTTATATAACGCCGGAAAACTTCTTTTTTGACAGTTCACACAGAAATTTCGTTGACTTTTTTTCTGCGGCACATATAATGAGGAAAGGAAAGGAGGTTCCATACCCCATGAAACGAATCATTCTCACCGGCGGGGGCACCGCAGGACATGTCACACCAAATATTGCACTTCTTCCGCGCCTTCGCAGCGCGGGTTATGAGATCTCTTATATCGGTTCCGAACAGGGAATGGAAAAGCAGCTGATTGAGGCACAGGGCATCCCTTATTATGGCATTTCATCGGGAAAACTGCGTCGTTATTTCGATTTAAAGAATTTCACAGATCCTTTCCGGGTATTGAAGGGCTGCGGCCAGGCGCTGCAACTGATGAAAGAGCTAAAGCCGGACGTCGTCTTTTCCAAAGGCGGCTTTGTGGCTGTGCCGGTCGTGGTCGCTGCCAGACGCCGCCACATCCCGGTTATCTGCCACGAATCCGATCTGACGCCAGGTCTTGCCAATAAGCTCAGTATGCCCTCGGCGACAAAGGTCTGCTGTAATTTTCCGGAAACCCTGCAATATCTCCCCAGGGGAAAGGCTGTCCTGACCGGCTGCCCGATCCGTCAGAAGCTGCGTGAAGGCAATCGTGAGGCAGCGCGCGAAATGACCGGCTTCCTGGCAGACAAGCCGGTTGTCCTCGTCATGGGCGGAAGTCTCGGAGCCGCCGCAGTCAACAAGGCCGTCCGTGATGCGCTGGACACACTTCTAAAGGACTGGCAGATCATCCATCTGTGCGGAAAAGGGAAACTGGATACTTCCCTGACCGATATCAAAGGCTACATCCAGTATGAATACATCCAGGAAGAGCTCGCCGATCTGTTCGCGCTGAGTGATGTCGTCATTTCCCGCGCGGGAGCAAATGCAATCTGCGAACTCCTGGCTCTGAAAAAGCCGGCGCTGTTAATTCCGCTTCCATCCGACGCCAGTCGCGGCGATCAGCTTCTGAACGCAGAATCTTTCGCGCGTCAGGGTTTTTCCATGGTGCTGGAGGAAAAGGCTCTCACAGGTGAACGACTTACCGGAGCCATCCGGGAGCTCTACAATAACAGGCAGAGCTATATCCGTGCCATGGACGAATCTCCCCAGTCCGATGCAATCGAAGCGATTTTCTCCCTGCTTGACGAGGCGGCGTCCTCTCACTCCTCATCCTCATCGAGATAATCTTTTTCAAGGCGGTCCCGGAGCCAGCTTCCCGCGCGTTCCTTCCACTTACTGACAAGTGACGCTGTGACACCAATCTTCTGACCGATTTCTGCATTCCGCATTTTCTCCACATGGCTCAGCAGGAGTGTTTCATACCACAAAAAACGCTGCTCTTTCAAAAGCAGCAGCGTTTCTCTTTTTTTCCGGATTTCTTCTTTTTCTGCCAGCAGTTCGCTCAAATCAAAGCAACCGGAGACAGGCCATTTCTCCTGTCCCTCATCCGCGTCTATATACTCCAGATGCTCCCTGCGCCTTTTCTCATTTCTCCGATAGTCAAGCGCCAGACGCTTCGACGTGCGCAAGAGCCAGGCGCGCACATTCTCGTCCGGAACCAAATCCAGTCTGGCATTCAGCCGTATAAAAGTCTCCTGGCAGACATCCTCTGCCGCATAATAATCCTCTGTAATCAGATACGCATTTCGAATCACCATCTCCTGATACCGGCGAAAGATGGTGTCAAGACGATTGTTCTTCGCAACGTCCTCCCGACATCAGCCTTCCACAAGGCGTTTGATCTCCGCCATCTCTTCCGGCGTCGTACTGCCCGGCGTCCAGAGAATCCCTGCCTGATCCTTCTCGTAGCGCGGAATCAGATGAATATGAAAATGCATGACGGTCTGTCCGGCAGTCTCACCATTGTTCTGAACAAGGTTGAAACCGTCCGCTCCAAGCGCTTCCTTCATGCGCGCAGCAATCTTTTTCGCAGTGACCAGCGCTTTCGAAGCCAGTGAATCGTCCAGTTCAAAAAGATCTGCATAATGTTCCTTCGGCAGGAGCAGCGCATGTCCCCTTGTAGCCGGCCCCATATCCAGGATCACCCGGAAATCATCATCCTCGTAGAGCGTCGTTGACGGGATCTCTCCATTCGCGATCTTACAGAAAATGCAGTTACAATCCTTCATTTCACATGCCTCCTTCTTTATTTTGTCTGAATTTGACGAACGAATTTGTTTGCCAGAATGTGACAGTTTTGGTATATTTTCAATCAGGAAGTGATCATATGCTGATGTACGAAGAACAGGAAAAGACAGCAGAAGAGGATTACCGCCTGCTGATCTCACAGATCTCTCACGAGATCCGAAATCCGCTTACCTATGTAAACAGTTCCATCCAGTCGATACAAAAAATGCATCCGGAAGTAGAAAGCTTTGAATTCTGGGAACAGATCAAGAATGATCTGCAATATATGAAAGTGCTCCTGGACGGCATCTGTGCGTTCAACAGCCGGGAACCATTAAAATACGCACCCATTGACCCGCGCGCTTTCGCCTTCGATCTGAAGGACACGCTGCTCCCCGAACTGCTGCGCCGTCACATTCCGCTCCTGATCAAGCTGGACGACACGTATCCTGATTTTTACGGAGATCCCATCCGCCTGAAACAGGTCTTTATCAATCTGCTCAAAAATGCGATGGAATCCATCTCCGGACGCGGGCGGATTATGCTCAAAGTCTTTGCCTACGAAAAACGGCTGCTGATCGCGGTTCGGGACAATGGCTGCGGACTCACTCCGGAACAGCAGCTATCCATCTTCCAGCCTTTCGTCAGTCACAGGGAAGGTGGCGCCGGTCTGGGGCTGAGCATTGCCCGGAAAATCGTGCTGGCGCACGGCGGTACGATCCATGTTCGCTCCTCCCTCGGAAAAGGGAGTGAATTTCAGGTCTATCTACCGCTCGGAAGCTCTCCTTCCCGTTCCTGATCTCTCTTTATATTGCCGTTTTCCACATTCTTTTCGACCAGATCACGGACGACCTCCCACAGCCGCTCGG
>JAJPZP010000151.1:0-9723 GCA_021204285.1 Lachnospiraceae bacterium
CCTCGGCCTCTTCCGTTTCCTCAGCCTCTTCCGTCTCCTCGGTCTCCTCTGCTTCCTCGGTCTCTTCCCTCTCCTCGGTCACCGTGCTCGTTGTCGTGCTGGACGAGCTGCCGCAGCCTGCCAGCAAGGTTGCCGCCATTGCTACGCAAAGAAGCGCGCTGATGACTTTTCTCTTCATAATGAAGTCCTCCTTATAAAATTTTTTATTTTGCAACCGCGCACCGCTATGGAACGCAGTATACAACAGATTTGGATATATCAATTCAGCTCTTTTTCAGGGACTGTCTTGCATTTTTAATAAGATTCGGCAGGCCGACCGTGCAGATCAGCAGAAGGCCGATGATCAGCAGGATAACCTGTGCGTTCACGTTGCGCTGTCCTAAGCCGACCCGCAGACAGACAATGATAATCGCGGAAATCACGCCTCCTGCAATATTTCCTTTTCCGCCTGTTGACATGATGCCGCCGAACACTGCCATCGCGATCGCGTCCATCTCAAAGTTCTCACCGGTCGTCGTATTCGCGCCGTAGGAATTGGAGATCAGGAACATCGCGCACAGGCCGCAGAGCGTTCCCATCACCGTATAGATGATAAAGCGCACCCTCTGTACATTGATGCCGGAGTAGTACGCGGTCAGCCGGTTCGTCCCAATCGCGTAAACACTGCGCCCAAAGGTGCTCTTTCCGAGAATCACCGCAAAGATTACCGCAAGGATCAAGACCAGGAACAGAATATATGGCACCTGCCCGACCTTACCGGCGATCGCATGGAAACCATCCGTATTCGTCACGGACACGGAACCGCCGCTTCCCAGAACAATCTCCGCAATGCCACGGAAAATGATCTGCGTCGAGAGCGTCACAATCATAGGCGGCAGCTCCTGGAAATTTGTCAGAATCAGCGCGTTGATGATGCCGCAGCCGGTTCCTACCAGAAGAGAAATCAGGAACACCGCCGGGAACGGTACACCCGCGTTTGACACCAGGCAGGCCAGCGTGGCAGAAAGGCACACGATGGAACCCACCGAAATATCGATCTCGCCCATCACCAGGATGAAGGCCATACCAAGCATCAGAAATACCTCCGCCAGATAGACCGGCATCTGCCGCAGCAGACTGCTCACGTTATAGAACTCCGAAAAGATTGAGCAGAAAATGTTGATCGCAATCAGCAAGAGGACAAGGATTCCTTCCCAGCTGAAAATCATCTTTTTTACCGGGCTTTCCGGCACATTGTTGATACTTCTTCCAGATTTTCCGGCCATGATTACATCTCCCTTCCTTTCAGTGCGTTCCTGTCAGAAATACGCTGCAGGATGATATTGACGACAACCACCACCAGAATCAGAACGCCCTTGAAAGTATTCTGCGCGAGAGAACCAATCCCGACCAACGGCAGTGCTTTCACGATGGTCGCCAGAATCAGGGAACCAAGAAGCGCTCCAATCACGGTTCCGCGGCCTCCACTCATGCTGACACCTCCGATGACGCAGGCCGCGATGACATCCATCTCGCCGCCCTTCTGCATATTCGGCATGGCCGACGCGTAGATGCCAACCTGCAGCGCACCACCAAGTCCGGACAGAAGACCCATGATGGTAAATACCAGCAGTTTTATATTTTTTACATTAATACCAGAGACATCAGCGGCCTCCGGATTACTTCCAACCGCGTAGATTTTCCGTCCGGTTCTCGTCCACTTCATAAACCAGTAAAAGAATACATAGCACACAATTACGATCCAGATCACACAGTTAAGGCCGAGGAACTTTGTCGTCGCGAAATCGCTGAAGGAGCCAAGAGCCGAGGCGCTCGCCCACTCGCCACCGTTCGAGATCAGATATCCCATAGCGCGATAAATATACATAAAGCCCATCGTCGCGATAATCGGCGGAACATCCGCCCGCGAGATCACCATTCCGACCAGGAAACCGCAGACCGTGCCGATCGCGATCGTTATGATAAACGGAAGGATCGTACCGGATATGTAACCATATTTAAGAAGCATTCCAATCGCCATACCGGAGAGCGCCAGCGTGGACATGATGGAAATGTCGATGCCCCCGACCAGCATGACACAGAGCATACCGAGCGCCATTACCATGGTAACCGCATTGTTCTTGATCAGCTGCTGCAGAGAGGACGGCGTCAGGAAGGAAGAATTGAAGCCGGTCACAATGATAAACAGCAGAATCAGGATCAGCGCGAGCAAAGCCTCGCGGGAGCCGGTTATCTTTTTCCACATTGATTTCTTTTCCATCTCTTATTCAGCCCCCTTTCTTCCCGTCTTTTCCATGGAGAGATCAAGGATGATCTCCTGCGTCGCCTCGTCCCGCATGAGCTCCCCGGTCTTACGCCCGTTACACATAATAACAATACGATCTGCCATTCCCAGGATTTCGGGCATTTCGGATGAGATCAGGATGATGGCGTAACCCTGCTTTGCAAGTTCTCCCATGATCGCATAGATCTCTGCTTTCGCACCGACATCGACACCCTTCGTCGGCTCGTCCATGATGACGACCTTCATCTCCTGCCCCAGCGCCTTGGCCACGACAACCTTCTGCTGGTTTCCGCCGGACAGCGAACTGGCCGGCTGGAAAATATCGACCGCCTTCGTGTCCACGGACTCCAGAAGGTCACGCGAAACTTCCCGTTCCTTTTTGTTGTCGTTCAATCCATGCTTCGCATATTTACCCATCGTGGGAAGGGTGACATTCCGCCCCAGTCCCCAGCTCATGATCAGGCCTTCTTTCTGCCGGTCTTCCGGCAGCAGGATAATGCCCTTCTCCATAGCGTCCGCAGGCTTTCTGATATGGATCTCCTCACCCTCCAGATAGACCTTTCCTTCTTCCGCGCGCGTGATCCCGCACACGGCTTCAACCACCTCGGTACGACCCGCGCCGACCAGCCCGGTCATCCCCAGGATCTCGCCCGCGCGCACGCTGAAGGAAACATCCTTAAAATATCCAACCCTCGACAGGTGCTCAACCCGTAGCATTTCCCTGCCGATCTCCACCTCCGGCTTGGGATACATCGTGGTAATCTCACGGCCAACCATGGCTTTGATCAGATCCTCATTCGTGATGCCATCCACCGGATAGGTTCCGATATACTGCGAATCGCGGAACACGGTCACGCGGCTGGCCAGACGATACATATCCTCAAATCGATGAGAGATGAAGATAATTGATACGCCATCCTCCTTCAGATGATCCACCAGCCTGTAGAGCTTCTCGGATTCTGATCTGGTCAGCGAAGCGGTCGGCTCATCGAGGATGATAATCCTCGCGTTCGTGGACATAGCTTTCGCGATCTCCACCATCTGCTGCTGCGCGACGCTCAGCGTCCCCATCTCAGCCTTCGCGTCAAAGTCTGCGTCCAGATTTTCCAGCAGCTTATTCGCCTCCGCGTTCATCGTGCTCCACTGAATCATGTGATTTTTCACAATCTCATGACCCATGAAAATGTTTTCCGCAACCGTCAGATGCGGATAGGAAGTCGGATGCTGATACACAGCTGCGATTCCTGCTTCCTGCGCGTCCTTCGGGCCTTTGAAATCGACCTTCTGGCCGTTCAGGAACATCTCTCCTTCTTCCGCCTTATGTACGCCGGTGATGACCTTGATAAACGTGGACTTACCGGCGCCGTTCTCCCCCATGAGCGCATGAACCTCTCCGGGAAGCAGCTGAAACTGCACATTGTTCAGCGCCTTGACGCCCGGGAAAATTTTCGTAATGCCCTTCAGCTCAAGAACATATTCAGACACGGCTACCTCTCCCCTCCAATCATTTTTATCTACAGTTATGATAAAATTTTTTCTACCCTCCTCCAACGGTAATATTTTTTGAAATCATGGAAAATTTATGGTTTTTGCGCACAAAAAAAGAGCGTTTCCGCTCCTTTTCAGCTCTATATCAGAACAGTGTCTCCCACTCCCCAATGTTCTCCGCGTCAAAGCGGATCAGCGGCGCGACGACGACTTCCGTAGCTTCGTCCTCATTTGCCTGTATCTGAAAGCTTCCCATATCGCCGGCCCCGAAGATCTCGCCTTCCGCCCCGGTGATTGTCCCCTCTTTCAGAGCCAGCGAGACATAGGCGCTCATCCTGCCCAGCTCGATGGGGTTCCAGAGATAGAAATAGGGGCACACCGCCTCGTCCCCTCTCACATAAGTGCTCATCGTGGACGGAAGGCCCAGACCGATGATCTTTACATCCGTGCTTTCCTGTCCGGCCAGCACCTCAGCCGCAGCCGCCAGCCCCATCGTCGTAGGCACGCAGATCACCTTCAGATCGGGATAATTCTCCAGGAGTTCTTCCGTCTTCTCCTTTGAGGCCTCCGTCTCGTCATTTCCATATACGATGTCTACAAGCCGCAGATCCTGATAGGTCTCCTCCTCCATGACGGACCGCATCGCGCGAATCCATGCGTTCTGATTCGTCGCCTGAGAGCTGGCCGAGAGAATCGCCCATTGGCCGGAACCTCCGGTAATCTCATAGACCGCTTCCATGAGCGTCCGCGCGACCTCCCCTGTGTCCGCCTGGTTCACAAAGACCTGCCTGGCGGACGCATTCACGTCTGAATCCACCGTCGAGACACAGATTCCCTCTTCCATCGCCTCCAACAGCACGGAATTCAAGGCATCCTCATCATTCGCCGCCACTGCAATGGAATCCACTCCCTGGGAAATCAGGTCCTGCAAAATTTCAATCTGTGCTTCCGCTATCGCTTCCTCCGGACTGCAGATTACGCAATTTCCTCCGACTTCCTCGATCACTTCCTGAAACCCCTGCGCCATCCGATCATTGTAAGCATTTCCCTCCGACTTCGACACAAACGCATAGACCCCACTGAAATCGTCCACTGTCACAGCTGCCTCCCCGCTGTCTGTGCAGCCCGTCAGCAGCATCACAATAAGTCCAAACGCTATTATCCTGCTTTTCATAGCTTCCTCCTGATTTCCTTTTAAGTATAGCATTTTTCCTGCCCTGTCACAACCTCGCATTTCTCATTGACTTTACATTTCTGATTGTCTAAAATGAAAACAAAGGGGGATGTATCGCATGAAACTGCTGCTGATTGATGATGAAGTAATCACAAGAAAAGGCCTTCTTGGCAGCATTGACTGGAAATCTCTGCAGATCCACCAGATCCTCGAAGCGGAGGACGGACTGCAGGGCCTCGAACTTGCCAGAAAGCATTCCCCCGAGATCGTAATGACTGATATCCGCATGCCGCGTATGGACGGCATCTCCTTTGCGGACAGGCTTCGGTCTTTTCTCCCGAATACCAGTATCATTTTCATGAGCGGTTATTCCGACAAGGATTATCTGCGCGCGGCGATCCGCCTCAAGGCAGTGAGCTATGTGGAGAAACCCATTAACAATGAGGAGGTCGTCCACGCCGTCACGGAAGCGGTCCGTTTCCATGAAATGATGGAGCGCAACCAGTATTCGGAATATCTTCGTCACCAGGAAAAAGCTTCCCAGCTCACCCTTGCACTGACAAGGCCACTTGGCACAAATCAGGAGAAGGTCATGGAACTGATTCAGAATCTGAAGCTTCCCTTTGGCGCCGGAACCTGTTTTTCCGTCTTTCTTCTGACAACCCTTCCCGCATTCAGCAGCCTCGAGGAGGAGAAACTGGATTCTGCGCTTTCCCAGCTGCAAAAGCTCTGTCGGGGCAGAGGCTGCGACTGTATCAGCGCACTGAAATATGATTCCACGATCGTGATCTGCCTGTTCGGAGACGCGATCAAAGACCGGGCTTTCATCGCAAGACTCGCGGACAGTCTGCGGGAACAGCTCATGCCGTACTGTTCCCTTTTTCTGGCAACAGGTCCCTCCGTGACCGGCATCAGCCACATCTATGAATCCTACAACCAGGCCGCCGTTCTGATGCAGGGCAGCTTTTTCTGTGATTACAACAGCATTCTGACCGAACAGGACGCGTCCGCGGCGGACAGTGGCCATATCGAGCGGGAGTATACACGTTTCCGTGAGCTGATTTCACGCAGGGACAGCGAAGGCGCTGCACAGGTCGCAATCTTTCTTTTTACTTACCTTCGGAAATCCCGCTCACTCCTCGCCAGCGCTGTCAAGGATCTCTACTTTAAGCTCTTTATCTCCATGGAAGACGCCTACCGGGTCCAGCTGATTTCCTGTCAGGAAAGTCCGGCACCGGTCTGGGACCGCATTCTTTCCTGCAATACTTTAAAAGAACTGCATGAGATGCTGATGGCCGAGCTTCAGACGCTGAGTACAGCCGCTGCAGATTCTCTGCAGGAGAGCGGCCCGGTCAGCCTGATGAAAGAATATATTTTCAAAAACTACGCTGATCCCACTCTTTCTGTCAAGGGCATCAGCGAATACGCCTGCCTTTCTGTCGCTTACGCCTGCACCGTGTTCAAATCCGAAACCGGCAAGACATTGAATCAGTATCTGACCGAATACCGCATGGAAAAGGCCCGGCAGCTTCTGCAGGATCCCCGCATCCGCGTCACCGATATCTCCGCACGCATCGGCTATCTGGACGGCGGGTATTTCAGCAAAAGCTTTAAAAAGGTAACCGGCCTCACTCCAACCGACTACAGGGAGAAGCTCATGGCATGAAGCAGTTTATTTTACATATCCGTGACAAATATTTATATGACATCCGGCTGCAGTACAAGCTGCTGATTTCCCATGGACTGCTGATTTTTCTTCCCACAATCGTGCTGTCCTTTTTTGTGTACAATAATTTCTACGACTCCATTGTTTCAGATACCATTCTGGAAGAACAGTCCCTCGCCGGACAGACCGCAGGATCTAACGAGGAGACGCTCGGGGAGTTGATGGAGGCCGCCGTCTCCATAGAGGAAAGCAGCGCTGCAAACTGGCTTTTCCCCGAATATTCCTATCAGCTGAGCGGGGAAATGACGCAGCGGCAGATCAATACGCTGATCGAACAGGCGAAAGAGCTCCGAAAAAGCGCGCTCATCACAGATATCCGCTTCTATGTGGACGACTCACTCTCCTTCCTGGTCGACGGGGATACACGGTCTTCGCTTTTTTCCCCGCTCTCGGAGGTGACCGGCACCTACTGGTACGGCATTTTCAGCTCCCGCAATCTCTCCTCGCTGCTCTGCCCCGCCCTCTATCTGTCCGTCACGGAGGAGACGACGCGCGGAGATCTCGCCTATATCACACAGGTCTACTCCGGTGTAGAGGGAGAAGTCTATCTGGCGGTCTATTTCTCGCAGGATGAGCTCGCCTCAATCTTAAGCGCAAACGCAACCACGGACAACAGCGCCTACTATATTTTAAATGAACGCGATGTCGTTGTCTCCGCCTCCGACGCCTTTTTTTATTTTGATTAGTAGATGTCCTATTTCTATTTGATAGAATTCGTCGGCGGCGTCAATATCTATACGATGCGCGCCTACTTAAGCGACAATATCTATGTGGGCTACTACTCCATCCCCGATACGGACTGGCATCTGGTCTCGATCCTGTCCTCCACCAGTCTGGTACAGAAAGGGCGAAGTCTGGTTCTTCAGTTTATCGTCCTGTACATTGCATTCTTCCTGCTCGCCTTTGTCATCTCTATCTTTCTCTCCCGCTCGATCTCTCTTCGGATCACAGCTCTCGGCGAAAAGATGCACAGCATCCACAATGACCGCCCGGAGCGCTTCGAGTCTGTCAGACCTGCGCAGGACGAAATCGGCGACCTGGTCGAGACCTACAACTACATGTCAGACGAAATCAACCAGCTGCTAGACGAACAGCTGGAAAATGCGGAAGCGCTGAAATTAAAGGAGTTCAACGCCCTGCAGTCGCAGATCAACCCGCATTTTCTGTACAATACGCTCGACATGATCAACTGGCTCGCCCAGATTGGCAAGCGCAAAGAAGTGACACAGGCCGTTCAGGCACTCTCCCGTTTCTACAAGCTGACGCTGAGCCGAAAGGATATACGCGGAAGCATCGCCGAGGAGCTGGAACATGTCTCCCTCTACGTGCAGCTCCAGAATATGCGCTATGAGAACCGGATTGACTTCGTCGTCGACGTCCCCGACACGCTGGCGGATTACGAGATTCCCCGGCTGACGTTGCAGCCGATTGTGGAGAACTGTATCCAGCACGGCCTGATGGAAAAACCGGAAAAATCCGGCACCATTCTGATCACCGGCTGGCTCGAAGAGGAGGATCTGATCCTGCTGATCTCGGACGACGGCGTTGGCATGAGCCCCGAACAGATCGCCTCCATTCTTTCCGGAGAGCGAAAGCCGACCGGCGGCGGCAGCAATATCGGTATCTACAACACCCATGCCCGGCTGCAGCTTTTATACGGCGAGCGCTACGGCCTGTCCTATGAGAGTCAGGAAGGGCAGGGAACGAATACGCAGATCCGGCTCCCCGCCCTTCCTCATTAAATTCCCTGTTTTTTATCTCGTGACAATATCCACCGGCACATTAAAGATCTTCGCGACCTTGAGGATCGTGTCGATATGTCTGCCCGTCGCCGCCGCAAAGTGATGCGTCGGTCCGCACTCACTCCAGCGGTTGACAAACTCACGCGCGCCGCAGGTGAAGCGTGTCCGCATGTTCGTGTCGCCGAAGGAGAGGATCTCGCCCTCCTCGTTCACGCCCTCTGCCACAACAAATTTGAAGTGTCCGTCGCCATCCTGTGTAATCGCAAGGTAGGTAACCGGTCCGGTGCAGGGATAAAACTGCGTGAGGTAGCCGCCGCCAGTCTTGCCGTGGAACACCTCGACAATCTTCATCGTCGGTTTCCTGTCGGAGATATCCGCATCGCCGGAGCCGCTGTGACCGATGATCGCGATATCATCGTTGAAATCGATCGAGTACATCTCTGCGAGCTGTCCGGTACCGGAAATCGTTTTCAGAATACTCATCGCCATCGCGACCTTAATATCGCCCTCCACCGCGCAGGCGACGCCCTGCTTGATCAGCATGGAGAAGGCAGGAATCAGCATACTGTCGAGCACGCCCGCCTTTCCGGTCGCCAGGCCATCGTAGTGCGAGGCAATCAGACCAAGCTGCTCATCCTTGCACCACTGCTCGAAAGCGACAACATATTTCGCCATCTCCCATACCTTTTCAATCGTGCCACCGCCCTCGATATCAAAAGTATCGAGAATATCCTGCGCCTTCGCGCGGATCGCTTCCTCGTCGGTAATATCGTCCGCGATGATCCACATCCGCTCCCAATCGAACTGCTTCGTATAAAGATTCATCCGCCTGTAGAGGTTCGTCTCGTCGATATAGAGGTCGAGCATGCCCGGATAGGGCCGTCCGATCTGCGCGATATTGAGGTCGCGGAACCTGCGTCGCGTCTGCGCAGCCTTACACCAGTCCTCGATCTCAGCCTGCACGCCCGGGTCTCCGCCCTCGACGACACCCGTGATGACTGCATGCCGTTTTCCGAAGCGTTCCAGATCCGCCACCATCTCTCCAACCGCGCCGCAGGCGTAACCTTCGCCGAGCCAGGACGCAATGTCCGTGTGCTTGTAATCGAGTGCCTTGAGTTTCTGTACATTGACCAGCACTACCGGCACATCAAGATCCTTCACTGCAGGCAGCATGTTGTAGGAAGTCGCGTAGGTCAGAAGCTGCAGGAATACCAGATCGACGTCCGCCGCGCGGAACTTATTTCCCGCCTCCACTGACTTTTCCTTCGTCGTCACGAGACCTCCGTCGATGATCTCCACTGTGTCCGGC
>JAJPZP010000151.1:9733-23344 GCA_021204285.1 Lachnospiraceae bacterium
GTGTCCGGCAGCGTCTTTTTAAAAGCCTCATACTGCGCCTCAAATTCCGGCACCAGCTGTGGAAACTGCGGCAGATACGCGCCCAGCGCGATTGAAAAAACGCCTACTCTTGCCTTTGTCTCTATTAACATAAATAAATCCTCCTCCATATGATATCGTAGATCAGCCCTGCTTGCTGCGGTAGGACTCCGCCTCCCAGTGCAGGATAAACTCTGTCAGATCCTCTGTCATCGGCAACGCACCGCCGAAGCTCTCCGTATAAACCGCCACTTTCATGGCGTCACGGTTCAAAAGTTTCGCCTTTTCTCTTGCAGACTCACTGTCCGCCATCACGAAAATACCCACACCACGCAGCAGGATAACCTTCGGCGTGAAACCATTCTTTTCTTCAAATGCCTTTTTCTTTTCCGCAGCTCCCTCTGTCGACGTAAGGAACAGAGGATAGGCACCGCTGTAAACAATATGATCCGGCGTAAACGGAACAAGCAGCGGCCCGGCCGTCTCTTCACTCTCCACAAAAGCGGAAGCCTCCCTGACAGCATTCAGTTCCACGATCATCCCCAGCTCCCCGCTCAGCGCGGAAGCCGCCTTCTCAAGCTCCTTCATCATTTCCATGTCCGGAGCATTCAGATCCGCTTTCCGCTGCACTGCCGCCGCCAGCGTGTTTTCCACAATGGCGAACAGCCCGTCGATTTCAGCCACCGTGTCGCCGGCTACAAAAATGCCGTGATTCTGCAACAGCAGAATCTGAACCTTCCTGCCCTGTGTCTTTTCATACTCCGCCATGGCGTCGAAGCAAAGCTTCCCAAGCATATAGCCCGGACGGCAGGTCGGAATCCACAGCACCGTATCACCGAACAACTCCCGCGCTTTTTCCCCGGCCCCCTGTGAGCAGGTCAGGCCATTGATCAGCGCCGGATGAACATGCAGCACATATTTCTGCGGGAACAGACTGTGGAGCAGCGCTTCCACGCTTGGCCGTTTCGACAGATCCGCGTCCGTCCGCGCATCCATCACGTCCGCGAGAAACGCGGCCTCTCTCTCCTTGTCTCCCGCGGGATATTCCTTCTCCATCAGTCCCCGGAGCTTCTCAATGCTCATCGCCACAAAGCCGTTCTCCTCAATATCCGCAAGGCAGGTACCGGAACATTTCACATACAATGTTCCCCCCTCCTTCACAGAGGTATTACCGCCCCCGGCCAGCACATAATCCGGATTGCTCCCGTAGCGATTTGACATACTTATCAATTCTCTTAAATTCATCTTAGGTTTCCTCCTGTTGGTTCATATTTTTTATATGACGCGTAAGCGGCATATAGCCTTCAAAGAAGGCGGTCTGTGGCCTACTGTTCTGAACGGCTACTGTATTTCTTTATCGGGAAAGAATGGAAAATGCACTCTCTCGCCTCATCCACCGTCCAGAACACTTCCTGCGCCAGCATCTGCGCAGCCAGATTGCCGATGGCCGTCCCCTCCGTCGGTCCGGCGTAGACTGTTTTCCCGGAACGATCTGCCGTAAGCTGATTCAGATACGCTGCATTTGCACCGCCACCTACAATATGAATACAGCTGTAGGTCTTTCCGGTAAGCTGTTCGATCTCCTTTGCTGTCTGCGCGTAGCAGTCCGCAAGGCTCTGATAAACAACCGTTGAGAGCTCTCCCGGCGTTTCCGGCACCGGATCGCCCTTCTCCCGGCAATATTCCTGTACGGCCTCCGTCATATTGTCCGGTGATAGGAAGCGGATATCGTTCACATCCACGCGGGATGGAAAATCCTTTGCCTCCTGGGCCATGTCACACAGCTGCGCAAAACTGTAGCGGTCATCCAGCTCATGTCGAATCGACTGAATCATCCACAGACCCATAATATTCTTCAGATAACGGACACGATATTCAATACCACCCTCATTTGTAAAGTTCGCCTTCATGCTATCCAAACTGCATTCCGGCTCCTTCCGCTCCGTTCCCATGAGTGACCAGGTACCCGAACTGATATAGAGGAAATCATCCTCAAGCGCCGGCACCGCCAGCACCGCTGACCCGGTGTCGTGTGTGGCAGGCAGCGTCACTTCGCAGTCGAAGCCGACCTGCGCCTGCACTTCCTCTGTAAGATTTCCGAGCACCGTACCCGCTTTCATCAGGGTCTGGAAAATATGCTCCGGATAGCCGAGCTGACGGATCAGCTCGCGATCCCAGTCCTTTGTATACGGGTTGATAAGCTGTCCCGTCGTCGCCTCGGTATATTCGCAGGCTTTCTTTCCGGTGAGAAGATAATGAAAATAGTCCGGCATCATCAGCAGGCACTCCGCCCGTTCAAGCTGCTCCGGCGTCTGCTCCCGGATCGCCATCAGCTGATAGATGGTATTGAAGATCTGTTTCTGGATTCCGGTGCGCGCATATAGCTCTTCCGGAGAGATGTACTCTGACACCTTCTCATCCATGCCGTCCGTCCGGTGATCGCGATAACCGACCGTGTCACCAATCACCCGATCCTCTTTATCGAGCAGCACGAAATCGACGCCCCAGGTATCAATCCCCATGGAAACAGGAATCTTTCCCAGCTCTCTGCAGCGACGCATGCCCTCCAGAATAGAACGAAACAAATGCTCTGTATCCCAGCACAGATGTCCGTTTTTCTCCTTCATGCCATTTTCGAAGCGATAGACCTCCTCCAGCCGGAGCTTACCGTCCTCGACCCGTCCCAGAATATGCCGGCCGCTCGACGCGCCGATGTCTACCGCCAGATAATACTGACTCATATGTAAACCCTCCTTCCCTACTTTGATTATTCCAGAAAGAAAGGAAAAAAATAAGAACGTCGTTTTTTTTTAACAACGTTCTTATTTTCCGATCCTGCCCGCCTCGCGATATTCTTTCGGCGTCATTCCAAAGCGTTTTCGAAAGACGTTATGAAAATAACTTGTATTTTCATAACCCACTGCATTGATAATATCCACCACGGGAAGCTGCGTCCGCGTCAACAGGAAGGCCGACTGGTTCAGCCTCTTCGTGAGCAGCAATTCCTTGAATGTGGAGCCAGAATGGAGACGAATAAACTTGCTGAGGCCGGATGGCGTCTGCCGCAGTTCCCGGCAGAGTTCCTCCAGCGTCGCAGTACGGTAACTGGTCTCAATATAAGAGAGAATGTGCGCCATACATTCCTGTTCATAGGGATTGCCGGATCCATAACGAATATGGTCATTCAGATTCACCAGATGTAAAAACAGAAGCCCCATCGTGATCTGATCGATATTTCTGCGGTTGACCTGCTGATGCGCCATAGACCAGAGCATATTTTCCATGAGATTCTGCACCGGCAGCTCATCTTTTGCGTTGAAATAAAGATAAAGAGCCTGTTCCTTGCCTCCTGTCAGAATATTGACCAGAAAATCCCAGAGCAGATTTTCATCCTCCTGCATCCGAAATGCGGTATCAAAGAATTCCGGCTGCACAATGAAGTTGACAGCAATATCCTCCTTGTCGGCCGGAAGGATTTCATGCTCCGCATTCTGATTCAGGAAAAGCAGGTCCCCCTGCTTCAGCGTAATGCGTTCCCCATTTCCCAGAATATGTGTCGTCGTACCGTGATACATATAGATGATCTCTACATAATTATGACGATGCATCGGAAAATGGATAAAACGGGTGTGATGACGCGCCATGATCAGCTTTCCCTTTGTAAGAAGCTTGCGGCTGTCGACCACGAACTCTTTTTCATTTGTATAAATCTGCCGCTGCACTTCCTGATTTCCATCAAGGATTGCCTGCTCTTCTTCGGAAATGCTGCTGAATATTTGGTATAATTCCCTATCCATCGATACCCCTGCCTGTAAAAACTGCCCCCGCGGGCGACTCCCGAAAAGTCCACCTGTGGAGGCAGTACACTTGCCGTTTTCTCTGAGCTTTTATACGCGGGACAGATATTCTCCGGTTCTCGTGTCGATCTTGATCACCGTGCCACGCTCCACAAACAGCGGAACCATGACCACCGCGCCGGTCTCGACGGTTGCAGGTTTGGATGCGCCGGTGGCGGTATCTCCCTTGAAGCCCGGCTCGGTCTCCGTGACCTCGAGCTCTACGAAGAGCGGCGGCTCAACTGCGAACACGTTCCCTTTGTAGGAACAGATTTTGACCATTTCGTTCTCCTTGACAAACTTCAGCGAATCGCCGATATCATCACTGTTCAGCGCGATCTGGGCCAAGTTTTCCACGTTCATGAAGTGGTAGAGATCACCATCGCTGTACAGATACTGCATATCCACACGATCAATATGGGCAAGCGGGAACTTCTCGGTCGGACGGAAGGTCTTCTCCACAACGCCGCCATTGATAATATTCTTGAGCTTCGCCCTGACAAACGCTGCGCCCTTTCCGGGCTTCACATGCTGGAACTCGAGAATCTGGTATACGTTTCCATCGATCTCCAGCGTCACGCCGTTCTTAAAATCTCCTGCAAAAATCATTCACTCGTCCTCCTTATGTCACGGGGGATTCGAACACTCCCCTACTTCCTACTATCTTATAATAGTTTCCGTCTTTTTTCAATACCCGAATTTGCGCGCTTCCAGGCGAATCATCTGCGCGACCTCCGGAACACTGTACCCGTCCGTCTGAATCATAAGATGCGCCGCCTCCCGGTAAAGCGCCTCTCTCTCTCTCATGAGTCGCTCTACGCGCGTTTCCAGATTCTCTCCGCTCAGCATCGGGCGTGTTCCATCGTTTCGCACACGGCCCAGGATCGTCTCTTTTGAGGCCAGAAGATAAACCACACAGCCCAGGCTTCGCAGTAAATCCCGGTTTCGCTCTCTTACCGGCATCCCTCCGCCCACAGAGATCACGCTGTGATCCGTGTCGTTCTGCATCCGCTCCAGAAGAGCCGTCTCCAGATCCCGAAAATAAGGCTCCCCGTATTTTTCGAAGATAGCGGAAATCTCCATTCCCTGCTCCGCCACAATCCGTTCATCCGTATCAACGAAGGTCATGCCGCTCTCCTGTGCCAGACAGTTTCCCACGCTCGTCTTGCCTGCTCCCATAAATCCAATCAATATCAGGTTCTGCATCACTATTTTAAAATCTTCTCCAGCTCCTTCATAAAAGTATTCACATCCTTGAACTCCCGGTAAACCGATGCAAAGCGGACATAAGCCACGGAGTCGAGGCTGCGAAGCTTTTCCATGACCAGCTCCCCGATCTCACGGCTCGAGACCTCACGCTGCTCCCGCGCGAAAATCGCTGCCTCCACCTCATCAATCATGGCCTCCACCTGATCTGTGGAGATCGGACGCTTATGGCAGGCGCGAAAGACACCGCCCTCAATTTTCGACCGGTCATAGGTTTCCCGGTTGTTGTCCTTCTTGATGACCATGATCGGAACCAGCTCCACCTTCTCATAGGTCGTGAAACGCTTATGGCACGCGTCGCACTCCCGCCTGCGCCGGATGGAGTCACCCTCATCTGCCGGCCTCGAATCGATCACGCGTGTATTGTCTTTCCCGCAATATGGACACTTCATCTTCCCAATACATACCCTTCTTCTTCAGTTTCTCAGTATAAACCAGGAAACGCCAGGATATCAATCAAACGAAGGTTTATTCATAGCCTGAAAATAAAAAGGAAATGTGGCTATATGCGTTTTTGTGAGCTGAAAGAAAAAGATATCGTCAACCGTTGCGACTGCAAACGGCTCGGACGGGCAAGTGATTTTGTGTTCGATGAGAAGAGCGGCGCGATTTGTGCAGTCGTTGTACAGGGTCCGAACCGGCTGCTCGGATTTCTAAGTCCGGATCAGGAGTATATTATTCCCTGGAAGTGTATCTGTCAGATTGGACCAGATATTATTCTCGTCGAAATTCACGAAGAGGAGACTCTCACACCCAGAAAAATCTGGCATTAGATGTTTCGTTTCTCCTGCATTAAGAACCTGATTTTGGGAAATCCTTTAGTACAGAAAAGCTTTCCGATCAGCAGGAGGAGTGGAATGACATCAAATAAGGTGGAAATCTGCGGGGTCAACACATCCAGGCTCCCGCTCCTGACAAATGAGGAAAAAGAGATGCTGTTTGAGCGCATTCAGAAAGGGGATAAAGAGGCGAGAGAGCTGTACATCCGGGGAAACTTAAGGCTGGTCCTGAGCGTCATCAAACGCTTCTCCTCCAGCAACGAAAATGCGGACGATCTCTTCCAGATCGGCTATATCGGCCTCATTAAGGCGATCGACAATTTTGACTGTACGATGGATGTGAAATTCAGTACCTATGCGGTGCCGATGATTGTCGGAGAAATCCGCAGATACCTGAGGGACAATAACAGCATACGGGTCAGCCGTTCCCTCCGTGATATCGCCTATAAGGCGATCTATGCCCGGGAGATGCTCTCCCGCGAAACTTCCGGAGAACCCACGCTCGAACAGATTTCCGAGGCGATCGACATACCAAAAGAAGATATCGTCTAGTCTCTCGACGCAATTCAGAGTCCGATCAGTCTCTATGATCCGGTCTATACCGAGGGCGGCGATACACTCTATGTCATGGACCAGATCAGCGACCGCAAGAACAAGGAGGAAAACTGGGTGCGCGATCTGTCGCTCTCCGAAGCCATGAAAAAGCTGTCTCCCCGGGAGAACCATATCATCAGCCTGCGTTTTTTCGAGGGGCGCACGCAGATGGAGGTTGCCGAGGAGATCCACATTTCCCAGGCTCAGGTCAGCCGTCTCGAAAAAAACGCGCTGAAGACGATGCGGAACTACCTGAGCTGAGCGTCATTCATATTTTACTATTTCTTTTCGCAGCCTTCCGATAATCTTCTTTTCCAGGCGCGAGATGTAGGACTGCGAGATGCCGAGCCGGTCCGCGACCTCTTTCTGGGTCATCTCACGCCCCATAGGATGGCGCAGTCCGAAGCGCAGCTCGATGATCGTCTTCTCACGCTGGTTCAGCCTGGAGAGCGCTTTGCGCAGCAATTTACGCTCCACCTCATTTTCCAGATCCCGGTAAATAATATCCGCGTCTGTGCCCAGAATATCGGAGAGCAGCAGTTCATTTCCGTCCCAGTCCACATTCAGCGGCTCGTCAATCGACACTTCCATGCGCAGCTTGCTGTTTCGTCTGAGATACATCAATATCTCATTTTCGATACAGCGCGACGCATAGGTTGCAAGTTTGATATTTTTACCTCGATTGAAAGTGTTGATCGCTTTGATCAGACCGATCGTCCCGATCGAGATCAGATCCTCCACCCCGATCCCGGTGTTTTCAAATTTCTTTGCGATATACACGACCAATCGCAGATTGTGCTCGATCAGCCTGTCTCTTGCTTCTTCGCTCTGCTCCCCTTCCAGCCCCAGAATTGCTGCGGCTTCCTCCTCGGCGCCAAGCGGCGGCGGAAGGATCTCTGATCCACCAATGTAATGAATTTCACCTTTGCGGGCGAACAGCATCGTCTTCAGACGCGGAGCCACCTTGAGCTGAATCTGACGCGGAACTGTCACTTTAAATATCATGCTTGCCTCCTCTACGAGGGAAGCAGGTCCCGATGAAGTATAAGCGCGTAGGAATTCCGGCTGCGCCGCATACAGGCTACCATTGGCTGCTTCAGCGTACGCATCCCATCCGCATCCCGGATCTCCATACTGTCCAGAAAATATGCTCTCAGAACACCGCTCTGTGTGATCGTTCGATATGGGATCATGCGCGGCGGCTGTGCCCTGCCTGCTCCGGTCAGCAGCTTTTCCAGAAGTTCCGGCGCGAGGATGCTAACCGGGCGGCCGCTGATCGGATCGTAGAGCCCGTTTCCGGTATCATAAAAGCCCTCGACCGTGACCCTGCATTCCCCGCAGACAAGCGTTGCCTCACAGCTCAATGCAGCCAGCCTTTTCTGTCGGTTCAGCAACCACTGTGCCGCATACAGAAAGAGGCAGGCCGCCGTGTCGGCAGCCGTAAACCAGAGCCCGCAGAGCGGATGAAACTGCGCGAGATAGCGGAGCAGGCCGTTCAGAAGAAAGCTTTCCAGATACAGAGTCAGAAACGTTCCGCAGAATTTCCCGCTTTTCCGAAATGCAACAACAGACATCACCGCGCAGAGCGCCAGTGTTCCGGTCAAATATCCGATTCCGTTTATGTATGCCGAAAAAACAGTCAGCGCGCAGGCTCCCAGCGACCCCAATAGCGCGGCCAGCACTATCCTTTTTTTTCGCACCCGCAGATGCAGGAAGCCCGCGGTCAGCAGAAGAATTGCCGCGTCCATCCAGAGGTTTTCCGCAAAGAGAATGTCTACATATACTTCATAATACACTTGCTGCCCTCTTACTTGTGCTGACCTTATTATAAAAAAAAGCCCGCGCGAGGCCTGTCATACGCTGTTGTCGAAACTACGGTTCTTTCGCGTGAAATCGACAGCGCCGCTTTCCTCTTCCGGCAATTTTTGCCGCTCTTTATTTTGCTTTTTGTTTCCGGAACAGAAAAAACATACGCCCCTGACTGCGCACTGGACAGCCGGAGGCGTTCTTTATCGTGAGATTTCAATTTTTATTACCGAAAATACTTCTCTTTAATCAGCCCGACCGGCATCTTCTTTCCGGTCCAGAGTTCAAAGGCGTAAGCCCCCTGATAGAGGAGCATGTACATCCCATTGAAGGCGGGACAACCCGCCTGTTCCGCCATCTCAAGCAGCCTCGTCTTACGTGGATTGTAAATCACGTCGGAGACGATCAGCTCCGGACGCAGGAAACTCTTATCCGGAATCAGACAGCCCTCCTCGTGCGGACTCATGCCGACCGAGGAAGCGTTGACGAGGATTGCACTCTCACCGATGCTCTTTCTCATCTGCGCCTCGTCGCGCAGCTCATACATGCTGACGCGGCAGGAGGTTCCTGCGTTCACACGGTCGACGACCTCGCGGATGGCGTCCCAGGATGCGCCGTGCCGGGCGATCAGATCGATCGCGCTCACCCCGTCAAGTGCCGCCTGTGCAACGATTGAGGAGGCCGCACCGCCGGATCCCAGCAGCGTCATTTTCTTTCCCTTAATGTCATAGCCCGCATCCGCTACCGCGGCCATATAGCCCTTTCCGTCTGTATTGTATCCGGTCAGCACGCCCTTCTCCTGCACGACTGTATTTACCGCTCCGATCAGCTTCGCCTCCTCAGAGAGCTGATCTGCACGCTCGTACATAAGCCTTTTGTGCGGCATCGTACAGTTCCAGCCACGCGCGTTCATTGCTGTAAGACCGCCTACCGCCACATCGAACCGCTCAGGAGAAATGTCAAACGCCAGATAGACATAATCCAGTCCGTAATAGGCGAAGGCCTCGTTGTGCATGGCCGGGGAAATGCTGTGTGCGACCGGGCTGCCGAGCAGGCAGAGCAACTCCGTGTGTCCGGTAATCGGTAACTGGTTCATATCCTTCTCCTCCTCATACATAAAAAGGCCGCCCGGAACCCTGTCCCGCCGACGGCCTTGACAAATCCTATCTGTTTTTCTGGAAGAACTGCGGAATCTTGATCTCCTGCTCCTCCACGCTGCTCTCCGGCTTCTTAAAGGTCTTCAGGCCCGGCAGCGGCTGTACCTGCGGTTCCTTCGGCGGAGTCGGCGTCTTCAGCTTCGTTCCTCCCGGCTGGCTCTGCGCACTCTGTACCGGATGGTAAGACTGTGGAATCACAGACTTACTGTTCACATCCTGGAGCCCGGTCGCGATCACCGTAATGCTGACTTCGTCTGTATTGCTGGAATCATACATCGCACCAAAGATTACATTCGCATCCTCACCAACCTGCTCCTGCACATAGCTCGCAGCCTCGTTGGCATCAATCAGGGAAATGTCACCGGACACATTGATAATCACATGGCTCGCACCGGTAATCGTCGTCTCAAGCAGCGGACTCGTAACCGCCTGCTTCACCGCCTCCATCGCCTTGTCATCGCCCCTGGCCGTGCCAATACCGATGTGCGCGATGCCTTTATCGGTCATGACCGTCTGTACGTCCGCGAAGTCCAGATTGATAAGCGCCGGCATATTAATGAGATCGGTAATACCCTGCACCGCCTGCTGCAATACCTCATCGGCTTTTTTCAAAGCCTCCGGCATCGTCGTTCTGCGGTCAACGATCTCAAGCAGCTTATCATTCGGTATAACAATCAGCGTGTCTACGGCCTCTTTTAACTTTTCAATACCCTGCAGTGCGTTGTTCATACGCTGCCGGGCCTCAAAACGAAAGGGCTTCGTCACAACACCTACTGTCAGGATACCCATCTCCTTCGCCGCCTTCGCGAGCACCGGAGTCGCGCCGGTACCGGTACCTCCGCCCATACCGCAGGTGACGAATACCATATCCGCTCCCTGTATCGCTTCCTTCAGTTCTTCAATACTTTCCTCGGCAGCCTTCTCGCCGACCTCCGGCTTCGCCCCTGCTCCAAGCCCCTTTGTCAGCTTTTCGCCGATCTGTATGGTAACCGGCGCTTTGCAGAGCTTCAATGCCTGCTTATCGGTATTCACCCCGATGAACTCCACTCCGCCGATCTGTTCCTCTACCATTCTATTTACAGCGTTATTACCGGCTCCACCGATACCGACCACGATAATCCGTGCAGCAGATTCCGCTTCATTCGTCATAATCTCCAACAAGGTTGTGTCCTCCTTCAAACCCACGTAAACTTACACTGTATTTATCATAGCTTTTTTTTCACAATAACGCAACAGTAATTTTAAACTTTTTTCACATTTTCGGGCAATTATTTTGCCTCCTCCAACGAGATATGGGTGCTCTCGTCGGTATAATTTTCAATTTGTAGTGTTCCGGATCATCCTTCGAGATCCGATTCGAGCTGTTTGAGGCGGGAAATCTTCTCATCAAGATAATCTCCCTCCCCCAGTTCCACCGTCACATCACCCAGTTCAAGGTACAGTTCCGAAGAACTGCCAAAACGTATTTCATCAGGGACCAGATCATATTTGGAAAGAAGCTGCGTGAGATTCAGGATCGTATTAAAGATATCCGGATCCGGCACATTCAGCGCCTCATACATGGCAAGCTCGTCAAAGGAAATACCGCTGATCAGCGGAACACCCTCCATCACCTCATCAGAGCTCTCTACCACGATCCCATCCTTGTCAAAATAGACGTTTTTTCCAAGATATTTCACATAGCCGACGATCTCCTTCTCATAAACACGGATCGTGATACTGCTGAAGGAATCAATCTCAATATCAAATGTATCAATAAAGGGGATCTCCGGCTGCTCCATATATTTATAACGGAAATAAAGATACAGGGTATTGCGGGATATGCCGTCGCCGATCACAAGGTTCGCGATCTCCTCATTCGTATAGTATTCATTTCCACTGACCGTCACCTCGCGAACCCGGAAAATACCAAGCACAGAAAGAAGCAGTACCGCAATAATCGCCAGTACCGCTGTCGCTATGATAAGACCCTTCCGGCCTTTTTTTGATCTTACTGTATCCGCCATGCCTGTTTCTTTTCCTGATCTGATGTATTGTTATTCAGTGTAACACAATTCCCAGTTTTTTTAAATCCCCCTGTATATCCTCATAGCCTCTTTTCACAAATTCCATCCCACTAATATCCGTCTTTCCCTCTGCAGCGAGCGCCGCCATGATGAGCGCGGCACCGCCGCGCAGCTCCCTGGCCCTGACATGCGCACCATGTAGCCTTGCCTCTCCCTCGATCACTGCCAGAGAACCCTCCGTGTAGATTCCCACGCCCATTTTCAATAACTCAGGCGCCACCTGGAATCTCGCCTCAAAAATTTTTTCTTCCAATATTCTCGGGCCGGAAGCTATGGAAAGTGCGGCCATCAACGCGGACTGCAGGTCTGTCGGAAAGCCTGGGAATGGCGCGGTCGCAAGCCAGGGAACCGGTTGAATCTTTCCATCCATTTTCACGGCAATACCGTTCTGATCTGTCTGTATCTCAACTTTGGCGCCCAGTTCTTCCAGAATATGTGGCAGAATTCCCAGGTGCGCCGTCGGCACATGAAGGAGACGAATCTCACCGCCGGTCATAACCGCGCCCAAAAGATAGGTACCCGCCACGATGCGATCGGATGGAACGATATACTCTGCCGCGTGGAGCCGTTCCACTCCCTTCACCCTTATCACTGATGTACCCGTTCCCTCAATATGCGCTCCCATTTTCTGGAGAAAACCCGCCAGCGCTGCGATCTCCGGTTCCCGTGCTGCACCACGGATCACCGTATGACCTTCCGCGAGCGTCGCCGCCATCAGGATATTTTCTGTCGCCCCGACGCTCGGAAAATCAAGTGTGATATCCGCGCCATGCAGCTTTCTCGCATAACCGGACAGCGTGTGCTCCTTATGCTCGAACACTGCTCCAAGCTGCTGTAGCCCTTTCAGATGCAGATCAATCGGACGTTTCCCGATCGTACAACCGCCCGGATAGGGAATTTCGACCGCATGTAACCTGCCAAGAATGCTTCCGAGCAATGTGACGCCTGCACGCATTTTCCCAGCTCCGCTCCCTTTCAGGCTGCAGCGGTCCGCGCCGCGCGTATCAACGATCAGCATGTGGCCCTCCCGGTGTGTGAGGCAGCCAGCGTCTGAGAGCAGCTCCAGCATATGGTCTACATCTGTGATCTGCGGACAATGATGAAGAATATAGACGCCCTCCACCAGCAGCATGGCCGCCAGCATCGGCAGCGCCGCGTTTTTCGAGCCCTGCACGAGAAGCTCCCCGCACATCCACTGCGGCCCGGTCATTTCCAGTCTGTCGTCTTCCAAAATCTCTCCTCCAAAACCCGGCGCTATACCACAGTATATGCAGACCAGGCACGTCAGCGTTCCTTTTTCACCTCGCGTGAGACATTCAGGACAAGACCGATCTCGGAGAGCAGGAAGACAACGGAGGTGCCGCCGTAGCTGATAAAGGGCAGCGTAATGCCGGTATTGGGAATCGTGTTGGTGACGACGGCGATATTCAGAATGACCTGAATCATGATATGTCCCATGACCCCGGCTGAGAGCAACGCGCCAAACAGCTCCTGCGTATGCGTCGCGATCACCATCAGCCGCCAGATCAGAAGAGAGAACAGAAAAATGACGCCGCAGGCGCCAAAAAGCCCCAGCTCCTCGCAGATGATCGAGAAAATCATATCATTCTGCGCCTCCGGCACGAAGCCCAGCTTCTGCATACTGTTCCCGAGCCCCACGCCGAAGACGCCGCCGGAACCGATCGCGTAGAGCCCCTGCAGCGTCTGATAGCCCTTCTCGTAGAGCTCCGGGTGGCGCCAGATCGCCAGACGCTCCAGACGATAGGAGGCAAGGCTCAGAAAAATGGCGAGGAAGCCGACGCCCAGCGCGCCGAGCCAGAGAAAGGGGAGGAATTTTGGATTCGCGACGAACAGCAGAATCACGGCAATGCCGAGAATAATGACCGCTGTGCTCAGATTGTTCGTCCCAACCAGACCGACGATCGGCAGCACAAGCAGAATGACCAGAAACATAGAACGCCAGGACCTCATGTGCCCGGCCCCGCGACTCACAATCGAAGCCAGCAGGATGACGACCGCCAGCTTTGAGAATTCTGACGGCTGAAAAGATAGCGGTCCCAGAGAGAGCCAGCGTTTGGAACCATTATAC
>JAJPZP010000188.1 GCA_021204285.1 Lachnospiraceae bacterium
AACCGGAATCGAACCGGTGATAGAGGTGTTGCAGACCTTTGCCTTACCGCTTGGCCATGTCGCCCAATATAATGGTGGAGCTAACTGTCTCCGCCGTCTCAACGAATGCTATCATAACATACTCGGTCAAATTTCGCAAGGGGTAATTTCTGTTTTCTGAAAAGTCTCTTTCCAAGCCAGGAGCAAGGCTATGTCAAAGCCGGTTTCCGGCTTTGATCTTCATATATTTTCACTGCCTCCCGGAGCAGCCACTCCCGCTCATTTCGTGCGGGTTCCTCAATCACCAGATCCAGGAGCTGCTGCAGAATCTCTCCCAGCACCGGTCCGGAAGGAATATCCTTTTCCATCAGATCCCGGCCCGTGACCGCCAGCTGCTTTAGCGTAAAGCAGTTCTTCTCCTCCAGAATTTTCTTATAGAGCCGCTCTACCTCCGCTATGCGGGCCAGCTTTTCCGTCTGTGTCGCCGGACTCTGCGCGAGCGTATCAGCCCGCTGCACTTTCAGGTACAGGGGAAATAAGTCCTCTCCAATCCGGTTCGCCGCACGACGAACTCCCGTCGGCGTTAAAGCCGGACGGTAATCATGATATAACACAAGCTTCTTCACAGTTCGGGTAGTGTCATTGTCAAAGCGAAGACGCCGTAAAATCTTTCCGGCCAGCTCCTCACCCGGAACCGGATGACCCTTGAAATGATCGATACCCCGTTCATCCGTAGTCTTACACTGCGGCTTCCCGATATCGTGCAGCAGCATGGTAAGCCGCAGAATCCGTTCCGGCTCCACTTCCTGCATCGAGTGGATCGTGTGCATCCCGACCGAATAAATATGATGCGGCGTATGCTGCTCACAGGCCATACACGTATCAAACTCCGGCAGTATCATCGCAGTGAGTCCTGTCTCCCACGCAGTGAGCAGGCGTTCCGGGTGCGGTGATGTGATCAGTTTCACGAGCTCAGCCTGAATACGCTCTGCACTGACCTTTGTGAGATTATCCCGCAGTTCCACGATTGCGGCCCGCGTCTGTTCCTCCAGTTCAAAACCAAGCTGCGCCGAGAAACGCACCGCCCGCAGCATCCGCAGAGCATCCTCGGAAAAACGCTCCCGTGCATCACCCACACAGCGGATAATTCCTTTCTCCAGATCATTCATCCCGCCAAACACATCGATCAATCCGCTCTCCTCATTCCAGGCCATCGCATTGATCGTAAAATCGCGCCGTTTCAGATCTTCGAGCAGATTCCCCGTAAAGCTGACCTCGCTCGGGTGACGGCAGTCTTCATACTTCCCGTCCACGCGATAAGTCGTCACCTCAAAGCCCTCATGACCAAGCAGAACCGTCACTGTCCCGTGCTGGATGCCGGTGTCGACTGTCCTCGGAAACAGTGCCTTCACCTCCGCGGGAAGCGCCGAAGTCGTAATATCCCAGTCCGCAGGCTCCCGCCCGAGAACCGCATCACGAACACACCCGCCGACAGCGTAGGCTTCGTGCCCCGCGGCGGCGAGTGTGTCAATAATCTTATTCACTTTTTCCGGCGTTGCAATTTTCATTCTTTCTCCTGCCATGCACTGGCCCTTCGGTCACTCCGCCGTGCTCGACTCGAAGGCCTTCGGCCTTCTCGTGCGCGGGCTGTCGCCCTGTTCTAACCTGCCCGGTCACTCCGCCGTGCTCGACTCGAAGGCCTTCGGCCTTCTCGTGCGCGGGCTGTCGCCCTATGAAATCGGCCAGATGGCCCCCGCTTGTAAACAATCGGGGTCCCCTCCGTCCGATTTCGCACGGCTCATAGCTTACGCGTCAGTATGCCTTACCCCAGTAGACCATCTTCTTCGCGGGCTTTCCGCAACAGACGCAGCGGTCGGAAAGCTGCTCCTGCTCAAAGGGCATGCAGCGGCTCGTCGCCGTCGTATCTTCTTTGATCTTGTCCTCACAGGCCTGATCGCCGCACCACATCGCGCGCACAAATCCCGGTTTATTATTGATGATATCCACAAATTCTTCGTAGGTCGTGGCGTCATAGGTATGAGCGTCTCGATGCGCCCTTGCTCTCTCAAGCATATCACTCTGCATGGTGTCAAGCACCTCTGCAAGCTTTTCCTCAATCTCATCAAGCGGGGCAACGATCTTCTCGCGCGTGTCGCGGCGCACGATCACCGCCTGATTCGCCGCGATATCCTTTGGCCCGATCTCAATACGGGTCGGGATTCCGCGAATCTCCTGCTCCGCGAACTTCCAGCCCGGAGACTTGTCCGTCGCGTCGACCTTCACCGCAAAACGCCCCTCAAGACGCTTCTGCAGCGCGTTTGCCGCATCCAGAACCCCCTCTTTATGCTGGGCGATCGGCACGATCATCGTCTGCACAGGCGCGATTCGCGGCGGCAGCACGAGCCCCGAGTCATCCCCATGCACCATAATGATCGCCCCGATCATGCGGGTCGTCATGCCCCAGGAAGTCTGATGCACATATTTCAGCTGATTATCCTTATCCGTATACTGAATGCCAAAGGCTTTGGCGAATCCATCGCCGAAATTGTGGCTCGTTCCGGACTGCAGTGCCTTTCCGTCGTGCATCAACGACTCGATCGTGTAGGTCGCCTCCGCGCCCGCAAACTTTTCTTTATCTGTCTTCTGTCCTTTAATAACCGGGATTGCAAGCACTTCCTCGCAGAAATCCGCATACACATTCAGCATCTGGATTGTACGCTCCTCCGCTTCCTCAGCGGTTGCGTGTGCCGTATGTCCCTCCTGCCACAAAAATTCCCGTGAACGCAGGAAGGGTCTCGTCGTCTTCTCCCAGCGCACAACCGAGCACCACTGGTTATACACCTTCGGAAGATCACGGTAAGAATGAATCTCATTCTGATAGAAATCGCAGAACAGGGTCTCCGAAGTCGGACGCACACACATGCGCTCCTGCAGCGGTTCCAGACCGCCATGGGTCACCCAGGCCACCTCCGGCGCGAACCCTTCGACATGATCCTTCTCCTTCTGCAGCAGGCTCTCCGGAATAAAGATCGGCAGGTAGACATTCTCGACTCCTGTCTCCTTAAACCTGCAGTCCAGCTCCTTCTGAATATTCTCCCAGATCGCGTAGCCGGCCGGCTTGATCACCATGCAGCCTTTCACACTCGTATAATCACAGAGCTCCGCCTTTTTCACTACGTCCGTATACCACTGGGCGAAGTCCACATCCATGGAGGTAATGCCCTCCACCAGCTTTTTCTCCTTGGCCATATCCATAAAATCTCCTTTAAAATCACTGATTTTCATTGTAAAAAGGAATGTCGGGTTTGTCAAGCACAGAAGTTCCTGAAGGTCATCGGCGAAGTCAAAATCTCGGCTCCGTCCGGAGTTCCATTTTCACTCCCTTCCGAGGATGGATAAAACACAAACGTGAAGCACAGAGACAGAGCTGTGAAGATGTGACACGATGCGCAGATCGACAAAAACCGGCGTTGGAAGCTCCTCCTCTCTGGCGCACACCCGCGTCTCCCCCATATTTGAAATCCCCGACAATTGAATGCCCCGCGTTGGCCAGCTGTACCCGAATCTGATGATGCCGCCCGGTCAGAAGACGAATTTCGAGCAGACTCGTATCCTCCTGAACACTCAGCACCTGATACGCAAGCTCACTTCTTTTCGCGCCCTTTGTCCCTTCCGGAACCACGCGCGAAGTATTCGTCCGGCCGTCCCGCAGCAGGAAATCCACAAGTACACCCTTCTCCTCCGAAAATACACCGCCGACAAGCGCCTGATATTCTTTTTCCATACGGGTATGATCGCGCGCCTGCGCGCTCAGGGAAGCCGCGGCCTGCTGATTTTTCGCGACCAGAAGCAGCCCCTCCACCGGCTGATCCAGGCGATTGACCAAAGCCAGGTACGGCTCGCGTTCTCCCCGTTCCAGGCATTCATTTTTCAGAAGGCTCATCAGATCCGGCTTGATCGGACGGGCACTCTGGCAGGCAAGTCCTGCGGATTTACGGATTACGTATAAATCACTGTCTTCATATATCACTTCATACTTCTTCATGCCTGATATTTTCCCTCTCTGCAGGTACACGAACAATCATCCGGATTCTTCATACAAAGATAACACCCCGCAGGTGAGATTCCCGTGCGGGGTGTCCGTAAGTCTTAATGAAATCAGTCTGCCCTACAGCCTCTTCAGCAGTTCTTCTCTCTCCGCCTCATAACCCGGCTTGCCAAGCAGCGCAAACATATTTTTCTTGTAGCTCTCAACGCCCGGCTGATTGAAGGGATTCACACCCAGCAGATATCCGCTGACGCCGCAGGCAAACTCAAAGAAATAAAACAGCTGCCCGAGCGAAATCTCATCCTGCTTCGGAATCTTTACCATCAGATTCGGGACACTGCCATCCGTGTGCGCCAGGATCGTACCATTCATCGCACTCTTATTCACGAAGTCAACACTCTTGCCTGCCAGATAATTCAGGCCGTCCAGGTCAACCGGCTCCTCACCGATCAGAATCTCTCCGTCACTCTCCTCAATACTGAGTACCGTCTCCATCAGAATCCGCGTACCATCCTGAATAAACTGTCCCATGGAATGCAGGTCCATCGTCAGATCCACCGATGCCGGGAAAATCCCCTTCTTATCCTTGCCCTCAGACTCGCCAAAGAGCTGTTTCCACCACTCGGAGACATAATGCAGGCTCGGCTCATAGTTAGCCAATACCTCGACTGATTTTCCTTTCCTGTAAAGAATGTTCCGGATCGCCGCATATTTCACCGGCCCGTTATCCTCGTATGCCGCGTTCAATGCATGTTCTCTCTCCATCGCAGCGCCCTGCATCAGCTTCTCGATATCCGCTCCGCTCGCTGCGATCGGCAGCAGTCCGACAGCCGTCAACACGGAGAAGCGTCCCCCCACATCGTCCGGGACAACGAACGTCTCGTAGCCCTCCTCAGTCGCCAGATTCTTGAGCGCGCCCCGCGCTTTGTCGGTGGTCGCATAGATGCGTTCCGCCGCGCCCGCCTTGCCGTATTTCTTCTCCAGCATGGACTTAAAGATACGGAACGCGATGGCCGGCTCCGTCGTCGTACCGGATTTGGAAATAACATTGACAGAGAAGTCACGATCTCCGATCACATCGATCAGGCCCTGCAGGTAACGGGTGGAAATGCTGTTTCCCACAAAATAAATCTCCGGCGCCTTCCGGATCTCCCCTGACACCTGATTATAGAAGCTATGGCGCAGGAATTCAATCGCAGCGCGCGCAACCAGATAGGATCCG
>JAJPZP010000216.1:0-14264 GCA_021204285.1 Lachnospiraceae bacterium
CGAAATGAAAATACAGCCTTTAGCAGGTAAACCTGCACAGTCTGTTTTTTCATTTCGTGCTGTTCTGAACTGGTGCAAATAATTTAGACTGTCAAAAAGCGTCGGCATGTGGTAGAATGAAAGAAATCACATGTCGGCGTTTTTTTGTTTCGCCGGCGGAAGGGGTGGCTTATGGGAAAGCAGTCATTGAGCGAAGCGTCCGGAGGGAAGCTCTGGTGCGCGGTCACGGACATGGACCAGTATCTTTTCGGGCAGGGGACTCATTATGAGATTTATAAGAAGCTGGGGGCGCATCCGGCAGAGTATGAGGGCGAGCAGGGCGTCTACTTTGCGGTGTGGGCTCCGAATGCCAAAGGCGTGCGCGTGATCGGCGATTTCAACAGCTGGGGCAGTGACGGTTACAAGATGCAGCGCCTCGAACCGCTCGGTATCTATGAGGTTTTTGTGCCGGGCCTGAAGCCGGGAAATCTCTATAAATACCTGATTGAGACGAAGAAGGGCGACTATCTCTACAAGGCGGATCCTTTTGCTTTCTATGCGGAGATGCGTCCGGGCACGGCCTCGCGCATCGCGGATATCGATCATTTTACCTGGAGCGACGAGCGCTGGATGGAGAAGCGGAAGGACTGGAACGCCGCAGAGTCCCCGATGTCGATCTACGAGGTGCATCCCGGCTCCTGGAAGCGCCACGAGCACGACGAGGATGAGGACGGCTACTACAATTACCGCGAGTTCGCGGTGGAGCTGACAAAGTATGTGAAGGAGATGGGCTACACCCACGTCGAGCTGATGGGGATCGCTGAGCATCCCTTCGATGGCTCCTGGGGCTATCAGGTGACCGGTTATTTTGCACCGACCTCGCGCCACGGCTCGCCCGCGGATTTCCAGTATATGATGGATTATTTCCATAAGAATAATATCGGCGTTATCCTCGACTGGGTGCCGGCGCATTTCCCGCGCGATGCGCACGGACTCGCGAATTTCGACGGGACGCCGCTCTTCGAGCATCCGGACTCAAGGCGCGGGGAGCACCCGGACTGGGGTACGAAGATTTTCAACTATGAGAAATCAGAGGTGCGTAATTTCCTGATCGCGAACGCGCTCTACTGGCTGAATCATTATCATGTGGACGGGCTGAGAGTGGACGCGGTGGCCTCGATGCTCTATCTCGATTACGGCAAGCGTGACGGCCAGTGGCTGCCGAATAAGTACGGCGGAAATCAGAATCTCGACGCGATCTGGTTCTTCAAGCATCTGAACTCGATTATCCGCGGCCGCAAGGACGGCTCGATGATCATCGCGGAGGAGTCGACGGCCTGGCCGGGCGTCACGAAGGATCCGGAGGAGGACGGCCTCGGCTTCACCTTCAAGTGGAATATGGGCTGGATGAACGATTTCCTCGAATATATGAAGCTCGACCCCTATTTCCGCAAAGATAATCATAATAAGATGACCTTTGCGATGAGCTATGCCTACAGTGAGAATTATATTCTCGTACTGTCCCACGATGAGGTCGTTCACCTGAAGTGCTCGATGCTGAACAAGATGCCGGGCTATCTGGTGGACAAGTTCGCAAACCTCAGAGCCGGATATACCTTTATGATCGGCCATCCCGGCAAGAAGCTGCTCTTTATGGGCAATGAGTTCGCGCAGCTCAGGGAGTGGAGCGAGGATCGCGAGCTCGACTGGTATCTGCTCGATGAAGAACGCCACCAGCAAATGCAGAATTATGTGAAGGCGCTGCTGCATCTCTATCGGAAATATCGTTGCCTTTATGAGTTGGACGACCACTGGGACGGCTTCCAGTGGATCAATGTGAACGACTGCTTCCACAGTATTTTCAGCTTTGTGCGCTACAGCAGGACGAAGCGGAAGAGTCTTCTGTTTGTAATGAATTTCACGCCGATGGAGTATCCGGACTACAGGGTCGGCGTGCCGAAGAAAAAGAATTATAAGCTGGTACTCGACGGAGACGCGGCTGAGTTTGGCGGCAACGGCCGTGAGAAAGCGGAAGTTTTTACGGCAAAAAAGGGTGCCTGCGACAACCAGCCCTATTATCTGGAATATCCGCTTTCGCCCTATGGGGTGGCAGTATTCGAGTTCTGATAAGCTGACCCCCTTGTTTTCTAATCATCGGCGCCGGCAATCACCTTCGGTATATGATGCATATCCGCGGCGATGTCAGTGAAGGAGCTGAAATAGCTGCCGATGATCTTGCGCGTATTTGCCAGACAATAAAGATCGAGAAGGGCGTCGTACATGCCCTCGGCGCTGTCTCTGCGGAGGCAGCGCTTTTCATTGGAAAGGATGCGGCCCGGGAAGGCGTCTCGAAGCACGGCCTCCTCCGCGAGGTCATCGGTCGCGAGATAAAACGTAGTGTCCGGGTCGTACTCGAGCTCTCGTCTCATGGAGAGCAGGAATGCGTCGGTCGAGCTTTTGCCGATCGCGGGCTGATTGTCCGTGCGGCGGATATGGACGCCGACGCAGGAGGAGCCAAAGCGCGCGCTCATCTCATCGATGCGTGCCTGCAGCGCTTCCGTAGGGCGGAAGAGGTGGTAATCCTCTGCGGGGTAGAACCATTCCCAGGTGAAAATATAGGAGTTGCCCTGCAGGGACGCAGCATATTCCGGATCCAGGCCGACCGGACTGCGATGCGCCACGATATCTTCATTTGTCAGATAATTTCTGGCAGTCTTCTGGTAAAAAAGCTTGCGCGGATCAGCCACGGAATGGATACCTGTGATTTTAAACTCCGTCACTGGTTGGAACAGAGACTCAAAGGGACAGTTCAGCTCTGCATTGCAGAGCCAGAGTACGCGAAGCTCTTCCCGGAGCTCCCTGGCCAGTCGCCAGCCGGAATTTATCACGCGCATTCTATTGCATAAACCGCCCGAAGGTTGTATGATTATCATTGTATGACCTCGTCTGTCTGAAGTGTTAGAGACAGTATAGCACAGCGGATGGGGATCTTGCAATGGACGGTAGAAAAATGGCAATAAAGGTTTTGGAGATCAATACGGTCTGCCAGGGCGGCAGCGTCGGGTGTATTACGGTCGATATCTGCCGGGCGCTCATGAAAAACGGCGACGGCTGCCTGATTGCGCATGGAAGACGCGGCGCGCCGCAGGATGTTCCTGCATTTCGCTTTGGCTCGAACTTTGATATGGGCCTGCACGTGCTGTCCACTTTTCTGAAGGGAGAACACGGTTTTGCCTCGCGGCGACAGACCACGAAACTGATCGAAAAAATGCAGGAGTATGATCCGGATGTAATTCAGCTCCACAATATCCACGGGTTCGTACTCCAGGTGGAACTGCTGTTTGCTTATCTGAAAAAAGCGGGAAAGCCGATCGTCTGGACACTGCATGATTGCTGGCCCTACACAGGACACTGCGCATTCTATGATTACAATGGGTGTTCGTGCTGGAAGGATGGTTGCAGAGCATGTCATGAATATCGAAGGACATATCCCTATGCCCTCTTTCGGAACAATGCGGCCCGGAATTTTGAACGGAAACGTGCAGCGTTCACGGGCGTGCCGGATCTGACGATTGTGACGCCATCCGCCTGGCTGGCAGAGCAGGTTTCCGGGTCTTTCCTGCAGGCTTATCCTGTGAAGCTTATACCCAACGGAATTGATCGTGAGGTATTCTGTCCGCGTGACAGTGAGCTCAGAAGTGAGCACGGCCTAGAAGAGAAGTTTGTCGTACTCGGCGTGGCGAATGTCTGGGAGCGCCGGAAGGGGCTTTCGTATTTCCGGAAACTGGCGGAAACGTTGCCGGATAATTTCCGGATCGTGCTGATCGGCCTTGACAAAAAACAGCAGCGCGGTCTGCCCGCGAATGTGATCGGTCTTGGAAAGACGGAGAATGCCGAACAGCTCGCGGAGTACTATACGATGGCGGATGTCTTCGTGAACGCGACATTGGAGGACAATTTTCCGACGACGAATCTCGAGGCGCTTGCCTGCGGTACGCCGGTCATTACCTTTGACACGGGCGGAAGTCCGGAGAGCCTTGACGAAAGCTGTGGGCGTGTTGTTCCCAAAGGGGATGTCAAAGCGCTGCGCAAAGCCATCCTGGAGGAAGAGCAGGCTCCTCACAGCAGGGAGTCCTGCCTGAAACGGGCAGAACGGTACGGAAAGAATGAGCGATTCCAGGATTATGTGACGCTCTATCATGAGCTGGCAGAGCACAGCGGAAGCAGACCCTGAGGAAAGTCAGGGAGAGCGCGCAGTGTCAGGAGATAAAATGAATACGAAACCGAAAGTTTCGGTCGTCACGACCACCTACAATGATATAGAAAACCTGCGGCGCATCCTTGAACAGGTGCGCTCTCAGAGCTATCCCAATATCGAGCATATTGTCGTAGACGGTGGCTCCACGGATGGGACGGTGGAACTCCTGCGTGCGTCTTCACAGGGGAAAGAAGAAACGCTGCGCTGGATTTCCGAACCGGATCAGGGCATTTACGACGCGATTAATAAAGGTATCCGCATGGCATCCGGTGATATCATCGGCTATTGCTGTGACCGCTATGCCAGCGGGCAGGTTGTGGAGCAGATGGTCGATATGATAATACGTGAGGGTACAGACGGCGTCCATGGAGATCTCTGTTATATGGACGGCGATCGGATCGTTCGCACCTGGAAGCAGGGACAGGGCCATATCCGCAGCGGCTGGATGCCGGGTCATCCGACGCTGTACCTGCGCCGCGAGGTCTACGAGCGCTATGGACTCTATAAGACCGATTACCGGATTTCCGGCGATTATGAGTTTATGGTACGAATATTATACAAAAATCAGGTAAGATTATCCTATCTTCCGGAAACACTGATTTATATGAGTTACGGCGGCACGAGCAATAAGAGTCTTGGCGCGTATCTTGAATCCCTGAAGGAGGGTCATTGCGCCCTGAAGGAGAACGGTGTTCCTTTCGCCTGCGTCACGGACGCGCTGCGTACCCTTCGGGTGCTGGCACAATTTATAAAAGTATGATATGATACCAGGGCCAAAAGGTCATGAATCGAATGCTTGCATTCGTATTCATGATTTTGGACCCCGCAAAAACATGAGGAAGCAGCTATTTTCCGAAGGAAAATGTGCGGATTCCGAATGTTTTCAGGATTTCGAGAGCGCGAAGCGCATATAAGTGAGATAGAAAATCTTTGATTTTCGTAATCGAACTTATGTTTTGCAGAAATCCGTGGTATCATCAGGATCATAACTACAGGAGATCTGTATTTGTATGAAGAAGCTTGTCATTATTCCCGCCTATAATGAGAGCGGTAATATCCTCCGTGCTGTCGCGGATATCCGCGAACACGCGCCGGATTTCGACTACGTGATTGTGAATGACTGCTCCACGGACGCGACCCTGCGCCTCTGCCGGGAGCACGGCCTGAACCATGTGAACCTGTCTGTGAATCTCGGCATCGGTGGGGCTGTGCAGACCGGTTATCTTTACGGCATACAGAACGGTTACGATCTGGCTGTACAGTTCGACGGGGATGGGCAGCATGATGCGGCATATCTTCCGTGTATGGCGGAGGAGCTCATCCGCAGCGGCAGCGATATGGTGATCGGTTCGCGTTTCATTGAAAGGGAAGGTTTCCAGTCCTCCGGTCTGCGACGGATTGGAATTCGCTATTTTTCCTGCCTGATTCGGCTGCTGACCGGTGCGCGGGTGACCGATCCGACCTCGGGGATGCGTATGGTGAACCGGGATGTGATGGCGATCTACGCGAATAATTATCCGAAGGACTATCCGGAGCCGGAGAGTGTGGTCGCGATTCTGCGTATGGGTAAAAAAGTGACGGAGCTTCCGGTGGTCATGCGTGAGCTCCGGGAGGGAGACTCTTCGCACGGCGGGATGATTTCTGCTTATTATATGATCAAGGTCACGGTTGCGATCCTGCTGGAGTGCCTGCGAAAGGTGCATGCCTCATGCTGACATTTAAGCTGCAGTTTGTGATTGGCGTTGCGCTGCTCACAGTCTTTGCGATACTTGTCAATATGATACGGAAAAGGAGCCTGGAGCTGAAATATGCACTGGTCTGGATACTGATGCTGGTTGCGCTGCTGATTTTTGACTGCGCACCGTCACTGTTGAATGTCGTGTCCGGGTTGATTGGCATCTATGCGCCGGTCAACATGATCTTTTTCCTGGGCTTCTGCTTTTCCCTGCTGATCATCTTTTCCCTGACGGTAGCGCTCTCGCGGTTGTCGAACAGTATCCGGACGCTGGATCAGATGGTGGCACTGAATGAGAAGCGTTTGCAGGAGCTGGAGAGTCAGATCGGACAAGGGCGGGGAGAAGATACCATGAAGGAAGGACAGCCAAAGGAGACAGATCTGTCCGGTGTCGTTGATATTACAGAATAAAGTACCCATCAGGACAGAAGACCACAGGTCGTCCAGAAAGGAAGATACAGGATGGAGAGGGAAAGAAATCAGATTTTATATTTGGTTATCCCCTGCTACAATGAGCAGGAGGTGCTTCCGGAGACTTCGAAGCGGCTGAAAGAGAAGATGGAAAGCCTGATGGAGCGGGAAATGATTTCCCGTGACAGTAAGATCATGTTTGTCAACGACGGTTCGAGGGATCGTACCTGGGAGCTGATCGAGGAGCTGCATGAGAGCGACCCCATCTTTCAGGGGGTGAAGCTTTCACGCAACCGCGGGCATCAGAATGCGCTGCTTGGCGGACTGATGACCGCGAAGGAATATGCGGATATGACGATTTCCCTTGATGCGGACCTGCAGGACGATATCGATGTGATCGACCAGTTTGTGGAAAAATACTATGAGGGCTGCGAGATCGTTTACGGTGTGCGCAGTGCGCGGACGACGGATACCTTTTTCAAGCGCTTTACCGCGGAGGGCTTCTATAAGCTGATCAATTTCATGGGCGGCGAGGTCGTGTTCAACCACGCGGACTATCGTCTGATGAGCAAACGGGCGCTGGATGAGCTGGAGGGATATAAAGAGGTGAATCTGTTCCTGCGAGGCATCGTCCCGATGATTGGCTTTAAGACCGACGTCGTGACATATGAGCGCCATGAGCGCTTTGCGGGAGAGTCCAAGTATCCGCTGAAGAAGATGCTGGGACTTGCGGTGGATGGAATCACGTCCCTTTCGATCAAGCCGATCCGTTTTATCGTGTTGCTTGGCGCGCTGATTTTCTTCTGCAGTATCGTGATGTTGATCTATTCCCTGGTGCAGCATTTCCTGGGAAATACGAGTGTCGGCTGGACCTCGCTTATCGTTTCGATCTGGGCGCTCGGTGGCCTGCAGCTCCTTGCGATCGGTGTGATCGGGGAGTATATCGGGAAAATTTATCTGGAGACCAAGGAACGTCCGAAATATATCATCGAAAAGGTACTTAGATAAGAATGGAAAAGAAACTGTCTATTGGGAAATACGAGGTGGAAGTATCCCAGCTCTTCTTCCTTGCCGGAGTTACGCTGCTGGCGGCTGGAGTGCGCATTTGTCTCCGCACGTTTATTTCGGACGACTGGACAATTTACTGGAGCGACTGGCTTGCGCAGTTGTCGCAGCGTGGATTTGCCGCGCTGGCGGACGATTTTTACGATTATGCGCCGCCGGTCATGTATCTTCTGTATCTGGTCACGTTGCTGCCCCTGAATGCGATGACCGCATTCAAGGGCCTTTGCTGTCTGTTCGATTTCGCAGGCGCGCTGCTTGTCGGGAAATTAGTGTTCAGCTGCACGGGCAGTCGGAGGCGGGCAATGCTGGGCTATGCCTGTTTCCTGTTTTTGCCGACGGTAATCCTGAATGCCGCGGCCTGGGCACAGTGTGATATCCTTTACACGGTATTGATTCTGGCGAGTGTGTATTTCCTTCTCACAGATCGGAGCCGGGCGGGGATGTGGTTCTACGGGGCAGCTTTTGCGGTAAAGCTGCAGACGCTGTTTATTTTCCCTTTCCTTATCATTCTATGGGTGCGGAAGAAGCTTGATCTGAAGCAGTTTCTTACGATCCCGGTCATGTATTTTCTGGGAATTCTTCCGGCATGGATCGCGGGCAGGCCGCTCGGGGAGCTGCTCGGTATTTATGTCCTTCAGGGGGGCAAGGACCGCTGGTCGCTCTCTATGAAATTCCCGAATATTTATCAGATCCTCGGCAATAATTTCTTTCTTGATGAGTACGCTTCTGCGGGAATGTATCTGATCCTCGGCATCCTTATGATCCTGATGTTTTATCTGGCGTACCGGAGGGTACGTGTGACGCGGGAGTATGTCATTCTGCTGATCGTCTTTTTCGGTATGGTGGCGACGTACTTCCTGCCGCACATGCATGAGCGCTATCTCTACGTAAGTGACGCCTTTCTGCTCGTCTACGCGCTGACCCGCCTGCGGCGCTTCCCATGGTTTATCGCTTCGAGTTTTCTGTGTGTTGTCGGCTATGGGCAGTATCTGACAAAAAATGATCCGCTCGTACCTTACTGGGCGCTGGCCTTTGTACAGCTGGCTCTGATTGTGCGGATTGGGCTTGACCTCTGGGCGTATGTCCATGATCCGGAAAATCAGGAGAAGACGGCGGAAGAGACAGGCTGTTCTCTGCGGGTACTGATTTTCCATCGCTTCCATATTGGAGGTTTCTCTTTTGATTTCCTGGAGGCGCTGCTCGCCGTATGTATTACGGCGGTTGGTGTTCTGCTGCGCACGATCTTACCGGCGAACGGGGTGGCTTTCTGGCCATGGCTGATCGCGCTTGCGACGGTGCTGGTGTGGAAACTGACGAAGGATGGAAGACGTACGCTGCTTGCCTATGCGATTCTCGTGATCCTGCCGACGATTGTCGCGGATGCGACGATTCTGCCTGAGAGCGCCGCAGTGGGGGCAGTGCTGTTCATCTGTGCGCTTGACGCGCAGGGGGAGGGGAGAAACCGGGTTTTCACGGCAGCAGCCGTGCTGACGCTGCTTAGCGATGTGCACTATGTGGGTCTGCTGGTCGTGTGCGCGCTGCTCTGGCAGTGCAAAAGATTGCGGACGAATCAGTTCTTTGTGATCCTGGCAGCGGGACTGACGCGTTTCATCTATAGCTACCGCATCTGGCTCCGGGCCGGTTATACCCTGACAACTTTTCACTGGCCGAATATCTATGAGATCGTCGGCAAGGCGGCGGTTACGACGCAGCAGGTCGATCCGCTCGCGATTGTAGGACTGTATCTTGCATCCGGGCTCCTTTTTATTGCGCTGTGGGTTTTCGGACAGGGCAGCCTTCCGCCGGACGACGCCACGCTGTTGCGTCTCTGCCTGTTCTTCGGGCTTGCAGCCGGCTTTTTCCTTCCTTATATGGATCAGTCCTACGGATATGTCTACTGTGTGATCGCGGTGATTCTTGCAATGAGGGAGCCGTGTGAATTCTGGATTCCTTTGCTTCTGCAGATCGTGACCTACGCCGGTTATCAGGACTGTGTGAACGGGGAGTCGATGGCGCCGATGTGGGTGTTTGCGCTGTTGCAGCTTGGCATCCTGGCCTATCTGGGTACACGTTTGCTGCGTGAAGCGAAGGTGGTGGATCTGTGCGGCATGAAAAATTAGTTTATCTGGATGGCATCCGGGGGCTTGGCTGCGTTATCGTGTTCCTGTGTCATTTTGTATATGCCTTTTATTATGGGATGTACCAGTATCAGGAGGCGGCCTGCCACCTGCCGGGGAACCTTGATATCGCGATCGGCAAATCGCCGTTGAATCTGTTTTTTAATGGGAATACGGCGGTGCGTCTGTTTCTGGTTCTGAGCGGTTATCTGCTCTGCAGAAATTATTTCCTGAGCGGCGACAGATCTTCTCTTAAGAAGAGTGCGTTGCGGCGTTATCCGCGCCTGATGCCGCCGGTACTGGTGGTGAATCTGATTGTATTTGTCCTGATGACACTGGGTCTGTATCAGAACGGGGCGGCAGCGGTTGTTGCGGGATCTCAGGAGTGGTTTGCCGGTTTCAATGCATTTTTACCCTCCTTCCCGGGGATGTTGTGGGAGTCGCTGGTCGGCTGTTTTCTGTTCGGCAGTAACGATTACCTCGGCGTACTCTGGACGATGCGGGCGCTGTTTCTCGGAGCCTGGTTCGACTATGCGCTGGCGCTGACCATCGGAGAGCGTCGCTGGCGCTGGGCGGTTTATGCGGTGCTGGCGCTTGTCCTTTTACGGACCGATTACCTGGCGATTTTTCTTGGCTATGTGTTGTGTGATTTTATGCACACGGATGGAAAACTGCGCAGGGCGCTGTGTGGGAACCGGATTCTGAACGGGCTGCTTCTTGTGGCCGGACTCTATTTTATGTGTTATCCGTCGGCGGGCTTTGGTTATGAGGGAACAATCTGGGGTATTTTACCTTTCGTTTTCGTCAACTATTATCATATCCTCGGCGTACTCTGTTTTGTGTTCGCGGCGCTGAATCTTGCAGAGGTGCAGTGGTTTTTCTCACGGAGGGTATTTCGTTATTTCGGGAGAATTTCGTATTCGCTGTACCTTATTCATTTCCCGGTCATCGCGACCTTTGGTTCTTGGTTTCTGTTGACCTTTGAAGCGCAGCTTGGGTACAACCTGACGAGTCTGCTGAATCTGATCCTGATTAGTCTTATTACTGTGGGGCTGGCGGAGCTGAGCGTGCGCTATGTCGAACCGCTCGGAAAGAAAGGAGAGGTGCTGCTTGAACGCATCGTCGGCAAATAAAGAACCTGGCAGGCTTCCCTGGCTTGATTTTGGGCGTGCGGCCGGCATCCTTGTCGTGCTGCTTGTACATGCGGGCGTGGGTTCCGGTGTGGTCAGACAGTACGGGGGCATGTTTTATATGCCGATCTTTTTTGTCGCGGCGGGCTGCGTGTACCATCGCCGGGAAGGGGAAGCTTTTGGTGTATTTCTGAAGAAAAAAGCGGCGCGGCTCCTGCTTCCCTATTTTGGGACAAGTGCTTTCCTGTGGCTGTTTTTCTGCGTGAAGGACGCGGAGCTGAAGCTGCCTTCGCTCTTCGGGATTTTTTATTCACGAAATCAGATGTATCAGTCCGGATTTACAGGAGAAAATCCGGTGCTGCTCGATGTCCTGAACTCCCCGCTGTGGTTTCTGACAGCGATATTTCTCGTGTACTTGTGGTATGAGATCGCAGAGCGCAGCAGGAAGAAGAAACTGATGCTCGGACTGGGGCTGTTCTTTTCCATCCTGTGGCATTATGGGACGAAGCTTCTGCTTCCCTGGAGTCTGGACGCGGTTCCGTATTTCGCCTGTTTCTTCTTCGCGGGAGAGAAATTCCGTGGATGCTGTGACGCTTTATGCAATGCTTCTGACGGACAGAGCCGTGAGAAGAACAGCGCTCCGGGTCCCGCCATGAGCGAAGCTGTTCTTCTGGCCATGCTCATCGTCTTTTTCGCTGGCACAAGATTGAATGGCAGCGTCAATCTTTCCTGTGGGGATTATGGAGGGAGTATGCTGCTCTATCTCATAGTGGGTACGTCCGGTTCCTTCCTGGTATTCACCGTCGGCCTATGGCTGGAGAAATGCTGTAAACCGGCTGCGCGTGTCATCTCACTGGTCGGGCAGGAAACGTTGATGATTCTCTGTTTTCATATGTTTCTGTTTATGTTTATCCGCGCGGGCGCGGTACTGCTGGGACTGGGAGAGAGTCTGACCGGTGTGCTGCTCGTGGCGGGGAGCCTGCTTGTGCTTACTACAGTGGGGAGAATCTGGCGAAAACTGAGACAAAATTGTCATTTTCATTCTCCTGTGGTATAATACTCTGAACGCAATAAAACAGACAATTTAGGAAAGACGGTAAATACAATGGCAAAGGGAGCAAGAGAATTTGCACTGATCTGCAAGGACGGGGAGGAGCTGAAAGTGAATCTCTATGAGGTGCCTGCGCAGATGCAGGATGCGGAGGTAAAGGATACGCTCTTCCAGGCGGCGCGGGATTTCCTGGCTACACGGGCAGAGCAGAGAGGCGTGGGCTTCGAGTATGATGTATTCTGCTGGGAAAATCTGAGCACGGTTCCGGAGAGCTGCTTTGAGAAGTACGGCATCCGCGTGATTCAGAACAACCTGAGCAGCGCACAGGTGGATGCGAAGGCCAGCCTGCTGGACTAAAGCCTCTTTTTACAGGTTGTCAGACAATTACATAGAGACAAGTATATGATGAAAAGTCGAAAAGCATTCGGAAGCTTTTCGCAGAAAGATGTGAAAAAATGGGGAAGCCTGAAAATGATTCCGGCTTAAGTGGATGGAAGAAATACTGCAAAGAACAGAACATTGAGTTTTCTGTTCAACGGATTCTGGTCGAGGGGCTGGGCGGAATGGCGCAGGGGCTGTTTGCGTCCCTGCTGATCGCCACGATCTTTGGTACGATCGGTACGTATCTGTTTGATCTGAGCTACACGGTATGGGGGCAGGAGATTTCTCTGCTGGCAGAATCCAAGACCTTTGCGACCGCAATCCAGGGCGTCGCGATGGCCTGTGCCATCGCCTACTCGATGAAGGCGCCGGCCTACGTGGTCTATTCCTGCATGACGGTCGGCTACGCGGCGAACTCCCTTGGAGGAGCCGGGGGACCGCTGGCGGTCTATGTCGTGACGCTCATCGCCGTATTTCTCGGAAAGCTGGTCTCGAAGCGGACGCCCATCGATCTGCTCGTGACGCCCACCGTCACGATTCTGGGCGGCGTCTTTGTCGCCACACTGATTGCGCCTCCGATCGGAACGGCGGCGAGCTGGCTGGGCAATGTCATCATGTGGGCTACGAATCAGCAACCCTTCCTGATGGGAATCCTGGTCTCCGCCATTATGGGAATCATCCTGACACTGCCGATCAGTTCGGCGGCGATCTGCGCCGCGCTGGGTCTGGTCGGTCTGGCGGGCGGAGCCGCAGTGGCCGGCTGCTGCGCGCACATGGTCGGCTTTGCGGTGGCGTCTTATCGTGAAAATGGTTTCGGCGGTCTTATCTCGCAGGGTTTGGGAACCTCCATGCTTCAGGTTCCCAATCTGATCAAAAAACCGATTCTCTGGCTGCCTGCGGTGGTCGCGTCTATTGTGAATGGACCTGTCGCGACCTGCATTTTCAAACTGAAGATGAACGGGACGCCGATTTCCTCCGGTATGGGTACCTGCGGTCTGGTTGGCCCGATCGGCGTTATCACCGGCTGGCTGAGTCCCTCGGAGGCCGCGGTGGCGCAGGGGGAGGCTGTTTATGCCGCGGGGGCTTTCGACTGGATCGGCCTTGTGCTGGTTGCGATTGTGATTCCGGCTGTCGTAGCCTTTCTTACGTCCGAGTTTATGAGAAAGAAGGACATGATCAAGGAGGGCGATTACAAGCTGGAGCTGTAATGTTCCTGTGTTTCAGAGAGGCTGAACAAAGCAGGTGTGGGAGAAAGGAAATAAAGAAACTGCCCGCCGTCTCCGGCTGAAACCGGAGGCGGCGGGCAATTATTTTTCCCGGACTGTTACGTGAAAGAATGCTTCTTAGGCGCCGGGAACAGTTTTGCCAGGATCAGGCAGAGCAGCACCGTGATCACCATATCCGGCAGCGTGTTGCCGACGATCAGGTCGACATTCATCAGGAAACGATAGAGGATGAAGCCGATGACCCAGACAAGCAGGTTGCGGACATTGACCGACTCTGCGCTGGCGTCTTCCTTCAGAATGAAGAAGGACGCGATCTGCACGGCGATCATCGGGGCGAAGACCGAGCCGATCAGGTAGAGAAAATCGGTGATGTCGTCCATCGGGAACAGGATCGCGCCGGCCGTGCCGATGACCGTCGCGGCGATCGCGACCCACTTGCCGTTCAGCTTCGCAGAGACGGACTCGCTCGAAATACCGGCGGACCAGGCGTCGAGGAAGGTTGTGGTGACCGTCGAGAAAATGACAATGACAAGACCCACGACGCCGAGGCCGGCTCTCAGCAGGATCTGTGCAATGTCGGATTCTCCGGTGCAGATGGCGGCGCCCATGCCGATGACGTACATCCAGCAGCTGACGAGGCCGTAGACCAGCACGCTGGCGGCAGTGGCCTTCACGGGCTCCTTCGCCTCCCTGGTGTAGTCGCTGATCAGCGGCAGCCAGGACAGCGGCATGGCGACGCTCAGCTCTACGGCCGCGCCGAAGCTCATGCCCTCGCCGGAGATGTCAAAAATATTCCCGGAGCGGAAGATGACGAAGCACAGGACGATGGTCAGGCAGAAGAGCGCGGCCATCGCAACCGTGTTGATTTTTCCGAGATTGCGGATGCCGATCAGGATCCAGAGGATGATCAG
>JAJPZP010000216.1:14274-23337 GCA_021204285.1 Lachnospiraceae bacterium
TCAGTGCGCCGATCACGAGGCACCAGAGCCAGGAGCCGGTCTCGAAGACGCCTTCAGCCGCCAGCGCGCCGTCGTAGATCATGATGGCGGTCCAGCCGACAAGCTGCAGGATATTCAGGATGGAGAAGAGCAGGCTGCCCTTCTGGCCGAAGCTCATTTTTACCGTTTCCATGGCGCTGCGGCGGGAGTAGCCGCCGATGAGGCCGGCGGCGAACATCATCGCGCAACCGATGACATGGCCGATCAGGATTGCGGCGAGACCGTTCAAAAAGCCCATGCCCGCGAAATAGGTGCCGGTGAGAATCTCCGCGATGGAGACGCCCGCGCCGAACCAGATAAGCCCATTTTCAAAGATCGAAGTTCCGTTGCTGTTACTCATGTTGCGCCTCCTTTGCGTACTCACCTTTCAGGTCAAAGACATGATTCATTGGGCCGGAGCCCTTGCCGAGATCCAGCATCGCGCCGAGCGCGCCTGATATGTATGCTTTGGAGCGGATGATGGCCTCCTTCAGCGGAAAGCCCTTCGCGAGATTCGCGGCAATCGCGCTCGAGAGCGTGCAGCCGGTGCCGTGAGTGTTGGGATTGTTGATGCGCTTCCCCTCGATCCAGCTAAGCTCACCGTCCGCACAGAGCAGGTCATTGGCGTCGTTGACCGAGTGACCGCCCTTGCAGAGGACGGCGCAGTGCCAGGAGTCGCTGATGAGCTTCGCCGCGGCTTCCATGTCCGCGGCGCTGTGAATCTCCATGCCGGAGAGAACCTCCGCCTCCGGGATATTCGGCGTCAGGACGGTGGCCAGCGGGAGCAGTTCGCTTTTCAGCACCGCGATCGCGTCGTCGCTGATGAGCTTCGCGCCGCTCGTCGCGACCATCACGGGGTCGACGACAATATTTTCCGGCTCATATTTCCGGAGCTCTTCGCTGATCTCGCGGATCAGCGCTCCCGAGCTGACCATGCCGATTTTCACTGCATCGGGAAAGATGTCGGTGAATACCGCCTCCAGCTCGTCGTGTAAAAATGCAGGAGTTGCCTCCAGGATACTGATGACGCCGGTTGTGTTCTGGGCAGTTAGGGCCGTGATCGCGCTCATGGCGTAGACGCCGTTGGCTGTCATGGTCTTGATATCCGCCTGGATACCGGCGCCTCCGCTGGAATCACTTCCGGCGATTGATAATGCTGTCTGCATCGTTTTTTCTCCTTTCGTATTTAAGCACTATTTTTCTATAGCTACGGAAGGTGGTGCCCCCGGCCCGCCGCTGAAAAAGCAGTCAAAACCACGTTTTTCCTGTCTTAGAGAGGCTGTCGTAAAAAGGCTTCCACAGCCTTCGCCTTATCCTCCGCAGCGAAAAGTCCGCTGATGACGGCGATGCCAGCAATGCCGGTCCCTCTGAGTGTTTCCACATTGTCGAGGGAAATGCCGCCAATTGCCACCGCGGGGATCGAAACCGCCTCGCAGATTGCGCGCAGCTCCTGCGGGGACAGGTTCGTGGCATCCAGCTTGGTATGGCTGCCGAAAACTGCGCCGCAGCCGATGTAGTCCGCCCCGGCGCGCTGTGCCGTAAGAGCCTCCGCCACATTGTGCGCGCTGCCGCCGATGAGATACTGATCTCCGAGAATCTCCCGGGCCTCGCTGATCGCCATATCCGACTGCCCGACGTGGACGCCGTCCGCCCGGACCTTTATGGCGATATCGGGTCGGTCGTTGATGATCAGCGGAACCTGGTACTGCGTACAGAGTTCACGCAGCGTGGAGGCTTCGCGGAGCAGCAGTTCATCATCCGCATGTTTTTCTCTTAGCTGGACGCAGGTGACGCCTGCTTTCAGCAGTTCCTCGACTACAGAGACGAGAGTCTCGCCGGACCTCAGCCAGCTGCGATCCGTCACCGCATAGAGCCGTAAAGTATCTGAAGTAATATTCATGATATTTTTCCTCTTTCCTTCCGAAAAATCTCCTCCGCCGTGTCGAACAGGTACTGATGGAAGGTTCCCATGCCGCCCTGCTCACGGTCCGCGCGCCTGCCCGCCTCCGCGGCGCTTTCCCGCCAGAGCCGTCCCGCTCTCAGCGCCGCGTCGAACGCGGGCAATCCCTCGGCGCTGAGCAGGGCGCACAGAGCGGAGAGCATGCAGCCGCCACCGGTCAGGCGTGAGATACGCGCGTCGCCCTCTGTGAGCAGGACGACGCGTTCGCCGTCCGATACCACGTCTGTATTTCCGCTCACCAGGGTCGTGCAGTGATAAGCCAGCGCGAGATTTCGTGCGAGGGTCTCCTGCTCCGCAGCAGACAGAATAACGCTGCTCTCGACGCCGCCGGAGCCGGTACTTTTGAGGCCGAGCAGCGCCCGCGCCTCCTCCTGATTGCAGCGGATGATCGAGACCTGAACCTGCGAGAGCAGTCTTGCAAGTCCTTCCCTTCGAAATGCACTCGCGCCCGCGCCTACCGGATCAAGCACGATCGGATGACTGAGTTCCATAGCCCTTTTCCCGGCCAGGATGCAGGCCTCAAACTTTTCCCTGTCCGGTACGCCCGTATTCAGAAGCGTAGCCTGACAGATCGCGGTGATTTCCGCGGCCTCCTCAGGCTCCTGCGCCATAATCGCGCTGCCGCCGACGGCCAGCAGAATATTGGCAGTGTCCTGCATGGTTACCGGATTGGTCAGGCAGTGGACCGCCGGCCTTCTGTCTGCAGCGCTCATTTCAGCGAGCTCCCTTTAGCTGCCGCATGACGCCGCCCTTTTCCAGAACCGTGATCAGCAAAAAGGCAAGGATACTGCCCACGACCGTGGAGATGAGGAAGGGCACGATGTAGACGAAGAGTCCCGCAGGTTCTGCGCCCATCAGGAGCTTCGCTACCGGCCAGGCCGCCAGGCCGCCGAGCACTCCGGTGCCCAGCGCTTCGCTTATGCAGGTCAGGCTGAGATTTTTCGTCGCCGCGTACATGAGGCCGCAGCAGAGCGCGCCGACCATGCTGCCCGGAAAGGCCATCAGCGTTCCAAGCCCCAGCAGATTCCTCAGGAGGCTCGCGCAGAAGGCGATGCCTACGCCCCATCCGGGACCGAGGATGACCGCCGCGAGGATATTTACCATGTGCTGCACCGGCGCGCACTTGCTGCCCGCCACCGGAAAGCTCAGGAGACTTCCCACCACGGCCAGCGCTGTCAAAACGCCCGCCATCGCCAGTTTTCTTGTCGCATCATTCTGTTTCATAACTACTTTCTCCTTCCTGCATAGAAACAGGAGACGCCGGGGCGTCTCCTGCAATCATTCCTGTACATCGTCCCTACGTTGGCATTATCCAAATCAGGTATAAGGGTCGAGGCTCTTTAGCCTCCTCTCAGCCCGTCGCACGGACTCCCCTGTCTAGTTTTCTAAAAGTATACTACAATTTTCTGCGGCCTGCAATGGACATTTTTGCAGAATTCTTTTTGCAATTGCTAACCAGGTCGAGTAGCTCCTCCTCCGAAGCGTGCATCAGCGAGGACATCAGGCAGACGCCCGCCGCGCCGGCCTCCGAGCAGAGCGGCGCGTTCTGCAGCGTGATGCCACCGATGGCGTAGACCGGGATATGCACCGCTTTGCAGACTTCCTTAAGAAACGGGATTCCGCGGGGAGACAGCCCCTTCTTGCAGTCCGTGGCAAAGATGTGTCCGGCAGTCACATAAGCCGCGCCCGCCGCCTCGGCTGCCACAGCTTCCTCCGGAGCGTGGATGGAGGCGCCGAGCACGTCGAAGTTTCGTTTCTCCGCCTCCTCCATCGCGAGCAGCATGCGCAGCGGGAGGTGGAGCCGCCGGATGCCGAGGCGCAGCGCGGCGGCTCCATAGGTATGCAGCGTCAGCGGCACGCCATATTTCCCGCAGATCGCTTTTACCTGGGCGGCCAGCTCCTCGTACTCTGCTTCGTCTAAATCTTTCTCCCGCAGGATGATGCCATCCACTCCGGCGCGCGCCACCCGGGCGAGCTGGGCGGGGAAGTCCTCCGCCAGCTTCCGGCTGCTCACGCAGATGATTTTACACGTAGACATAATCGTTCAGCACCGGCTGCAACCCCTCGCCCGACATGTCCGCGTACATCTGCCCGAAGCTTCTGCCATCGGAGATCTCGAACTGTTCGTCGCCCGCCTCGGGGGCTTCCTTTCCCTCGTATTTGCTCTCGTGGTCCCCGATGCCGGTGGAGACGCCGGCGGAAATCTTGGTCGCCGCCACCTTCACGATGCCGTTGCGGAAATGCTCCGATTCGCGGGAGGATACGGTGATGCCCACATAGGGCAGGAAAATGCGGTAGGCGCAGAGCACCTGGCAGAGCTCGCGCTCGTGCACATCGAGCGGGTTGATCTTGTCATTGTTGATGATCGGGCGCAGTCTGGGGCAGGAGAGCGAGTATTCCGCATGCGGGTATTTTCGCTGCAGATAATAGACGTGCAGCGCCGAGGCGAGCGCGTCCTTGCGGAAATCGGAGAGCCCGAGCAGCGCGGAGAACCCGACGCCGCGCATGCCGCCGCGGATCGCGCGCTCCTGCGCCTCGAAGCGGTAGGGGTAAACCCTCTTGTGCCCCATGAGGTGAAGCGTCTCGTATTTATCTGAATTGTAGGTTTCCTGAAAGACCGTCACATAGTCCGCGCCGCACTCATGGAGGTAACGGTACTCGTCGGTGTTCACCGGATAGATTTCCAGACCCACGTTGCGGAAATATTTCGCCGCCAGCTTACAGGCCTCTCCGATGTACTCGACGCTGCTCATGGAGCGGCTCTCGCCGGTCAGGATCAGGATCTCCTCCATGCCGGAGTCCGCGATAACCTTCATCTCGTGCTCAATCTCGCCGCTGTCCAGCTTTTTTCGGATAATGTCGTTGTAACAGTTGAAACCGCAGTAGACGCAGTAATTCTCGCAGTAGTTGGCGATGTAGAGCGGCGTAAAGAGGTAGACCGTGTTGCCGAAGTGCCTGCTGGTCTCGGCCTTCGCCCGCTGCGCCATTTCCTCGAGATGCGGGGCTGCGGCGGGGGAGAGCAGCGCCTTGAAATCTTCCACGGAGCAGGTCTCATTTGAGAGAGCGCGCCGCACGTCGGCGTCCGTATAGCTCTCGTAATCATAGCTGTTCATCTGACTGCGCACCCGGCTCATGATATCGGAGTCGATGCGCTCCATGCCCTCCATGTACTCCATGTGGTTCGTCCGGCTGGACGGGTCCTGCTCCAGGCGATGCTTTTTAGCGAGCGCCTTTTCAGAGAGCTTGTCTGAATCCACAAAAAACTGATTTTCCGCCATGTCCGTCACCTCTCTAGTCCCGCAGAAAGCCGGTCAGCGGATCGGAGGCGGAGGCTCCGCGCTCGAGTACGCGGCCAAGGCCGGAGAGGTAGGCTGCACGTCCTGCCTCGATGGCGTTCTTGAAGGCGCCCGCCATGGCCGGAATGTTGCCTGCCGTGGCGATCGCCGTATTCGCCATGACGGCCGCCGCACCCATCTCCATCGCCTCGCAGGCCTGGGAGGGGCGGCCGATGCCGGCGTCCACGATGATCGGCAGGTCGATCTCATCGATCAGGATCTGGATGAATTCCCTGGCCGCCAGACCCTTGTTGGAGCCGATGGGGGAGGCGAGCGGCATGACCGCGGCGGCTCCGGCGTCCTGAAGGGCGCGCGCCGCATAGAGATCCGGGAACATGTAGGGCAGCACGACGAAGCCCTCCTTTGCCAGAATCTCGGTCGCTTTCACCGTTTCCGCGTTGTCCGGAAGGAGGTATTTGCTGTCGCGCATGATCTCGATCTTCACGAAATTCCCGCAGCCGAGCTCGCGCGCCATGTGGGCGATGCGCACTGCCTCACTTGCGTCGCGTGCTCCTGAGGTGTTCGGAAGCAGCGTCACATGCTCGGGGATGTAGTCGAGGATGCTCTCATTTTTCTTCGTATTCGTCCGGCGTACTGCCAGTGTGATGATCTCGGCTCCGGCATTCTCCACCGCCGCCTTGATCAGCTCCATCGAGTATTTGCCGGATCCCAGGATAAAGCGGGAGGAAAATTCCTTTCCGCCCAGGGTAAATGTGTCTTTGTTCATTGTCATTCTCCTTTGATAATCAGTTCCAGTATTTTGTTTGCCTGATGCGCCGCGCAGAGCATGACCCGCGGGGCCATCAGGCCACCGTTTCCTTCCAGTGTGGACACGCCGTCGCCGCACAGATAGTAGTGGGGCAGGATGCGCCGCGTGCGGATGCTGTCGCTGTCCCCGTAACCGGCCATGCCCGAGGCACCGACCAGATATTTTTCCGGAAAGACGGTCAGCACGCAGTTCGTCAGCATCGCCTTCTGCTCTGCCCGGTCAAAGGCCTCGCAGATGTAGAGATCGTCCTTCAGTAGCGTCGGAATATTCTCCTCGTCAAGCTTTACGAAATCGGTGCGCACAGCGAGGTAAGGATTGAAGCGGTACAGCTCATCGCGCAACGCCTCCGGCTTTGGACGGCCGAGACCCGCGATGGGGTACTGCTGACGGTTCAGGTTCGTCAGGTCTACGCGGTCGAAGTCGATGAGGTGAAGCCCGCCGACGCCGCAGCGCGCCAGCGCGATGGCGACGTTTGAGCCGAGCCCGCCAAGGCCGCAGACCGCGACACACGCGGTGCGGATCCGGTCCTGCACGGCCTTCGTGTGCCTTAGTTCGAGTGCTTCCTGTATCTCCTCCCGGCTGGGAATCGTTTCCGCCATCATCTTCAGCCGCCTCCCACGAAGCTCACGATCTCCAGCATGTCGCTGTCCGCGAGCAGCCGATTCCCGTAATCGCTTTTCGGCACGATCTGCTCATTGCACTCCACGGCCAGCCGATCCAGGGTGTAGCCCTCGCGCTGCAGGTATGCCAGCAGGGTCATACCAGCCACATCCTCCGCGTTTCCGTTGATTTTCACCATGCGCATCACTCCTCTCCATAGATTTAAAAGTCGATTGCTACGCTCTTCGAGCTCTCGCAATCGTCACCTGCATTCGCAATCCGCGCTATCGCGCTACTTGCTCATACAGGCTAGTCCGTCCGATGTCTGTGTGTCCTTGCATGCAAGCATGCAGTTCACACAGCCGCCGTCCGGAACTTTTAAAGTAAAACGCCGCACGAAAAGCTACACCCGCGGTGGTGTACCCCTTCGTGCGGCAGTTCTGTCACACTCTGACGCTATTTTAAACTCCGGAGAAATATTTGTCAATCGTTTCTGAAAATCGAGGTTGAAGCTTTGGAAGCTCCCGTGTACAATAAAATTATTGTCTGGTAATAAAAGAAATCGGGGACAGAATATGGAAATTAAGAATGCAAAGGTATATACGGAGAAGGGCATTTTTGAGGAGAGAAACGTATGCACGGATGGCGGACGGATTGCCGGAGTCAGTACGGACGGAAAGATCATCGACGGCGCGGGCTGCTATCTGATTCCGGGGCTGATTGACATCCACTTTCACGGCTGCAGGGGGTATGACTTCTGTGACGGCAGCACGGAGGCAATTGAGGCGATGGCGTGCTATGAGGCGTCCCGCGGGGTTACTGCGATGGTGCCGGCGACGATGACGCTGGGGAAGGAGAAGCTTTTTCATATATGCAGGACGGCTGCGGCATATTCCTCGGAGAAGGGTGCGGCGCTCTGTGGCATCAATCTGGAAGGACCATTCCTTTCTCCTCAAAAGCTGGGGGCGATGAATGGCAATTATGTCAGAAAGCCGGATGTAGAATTGTTTCGGGAGCTGCAGGAGGCTTCCGGACAGATGATCAGGCTGCTTGCCATCGCGCCGGAGCTGCCAGGGGCGGAGAAGCTGATCCGGGAATTGAAGGAAGAAGTGGTATTATCTGTGGCGCATACCGCGGCAGACTACGGGCAGGCGATGTGGGCTTTTCAAAATGGAGTCCATCACGTGACGCATCTTTATAATGCCATGTCCGGTCTGAACCACCGCGCTCCCGGGGTTGTGGGAGCGGCCGCGGACGCCCCCCTGGCAGAGGTGGAGCTGATCTGCGACGGTATCCACGTTCACCCGGCTGTCGTGCGCCAGACCTTTAAGATGTTCGGCGACGACCGGATTATCCTGATCAGCGATTCGATGGAGGCCACAGGTATGCCGGACGGCGATTATATGCTGGGAGGGCAGAAGGTGGTCAGGAAGGGCAGACGTGCGACGCTGGCGGACGGGACAATTGCGGGTTCCGCGACGGATCTGATGGACTGCCTGCGGACCGCGGTGCTCGATGTGGGGATTCCGCTGGAGAGCGCAGTGAAGTGTGCGACGGCCAATCCCGCGAAATCGGTGGGAATATTTGATCGGTATGGAAGCATTACCATAGGAAAAGTCGCAGATCTGCTGCTTTTGCGCGAGGAAGATCTGCGACTGGAAAAGGTCATACTGCGGGGGAAAGAAAACACTCAGGCAGTTTGTTCCGGCATCAGATAGGGTACCAGAAGCTCGACAAACATATCGAACAGTATGGGAGAGATGGAACTTGCCTCCGGGTCGGGGGGCACAAAGGGGAGGAGGACCTCCCGGTCTATCACATTCTTGTATGCGTGGTTCGGATTTGCTGTGACGAGCAGAATCCTGCCGTTTGTACCGATGACATCTTTCATAATGTAAGATTGTGCGCTGACAGAGAACACGATGAGCAGATCATTTTCGTCAATGAAGTCGGCGGCTTCAATCAGCCGGTCCCTGCGAAGCGCGTGGGTATAGCGCATGGTCTTGAACATGAGGATCTCGAACAGCTCGGCCGGATGGAAGCTTTTGCCTGCACCGGTAGTGAATACCCTGCGGAAACCGCGGATATATGCGGCGAGATCCTCTATATATTCGGCAGTCAGGAGCTGTTCTACACTTTCCAGAAGCTGATACAGCGTGTGGAAGTAGGCCAGATGCTGGCTGCCTTTCGCGTCCTGTTCGGTCTGTTTTGAGAGCCAGGTAATCAGGTCGGCGCGAAAGTCCTGATAGCGGTTATAGCCCAGCGACTTGATAAAGCGGGACAGGGCGGGCTGCGAGACGCCGCATTCCTCGGCCAGCGTGCTGGTGGTCATGCGAACAATATGGGTCGGGTTTTTGGTGATCGTCTCATAGATCAGCAGA
>JAJPZP010000137.1 GCA_021204285.1 Lachnospiraceae bacterium
TGAAAAACGAGATTGTCATGCTGGATAAAATCAGAGAGATGGTAGCGGAGCAACTGAATGTGGACGTGGATGAGATCACTGCGGAGACTTCCTTTAAGGAGGATCTGGGTGCGGATTCCCTTGATCTGTTTGAGCTTGTAATGGCTCTTGAAGAGGAGTACGAGATTGAGATTCCGTCTGAGGAGCTCGAGCAGATCACGACGGTTGGAGCGGTGATGGATTACCTGAAGTCCAAGGGCGTGGAAGAATAAGAGGCGATAGCGGAATGAAGACGAGAGTTACGGAGCTTTTGGGAATTGAGAAGCCGATCATCCAGGGTGGTATGGCCTGGGTGGCAGAGTCACATCTGGCGGCGGCCGTGTCAAAGGCGGGTGGTTTCGGCATCATTGGTGCGGGCAATGCGCCGGGCGACCTTGTGAGAAAGTACATCCATGAGGTACGGGAGATGACGGACAGGCCTTTCGGCGTGAATGTCATGCTGATGAGCCCCTTTGCGGATGAGGTTGCACAGGTTGTGACGGAGGAGAAAATTGCGGCGGTGACGACCGGCGCGGGCAATCCGGAGAAGTACATGGAGCAGTGGAAGGCCGTTAATATCAAGGTCATTCCGGTCGTGGCATCCGTGGCTCTCGCGAAGCGTATGCAGCGCTGCGGCGCGGACGCGGTTGTCGCGGAGGGCACAGAGTCTGGCGGTCACATCGGGCAGGCCACCACGATGACGCTGGTACCGCAGGTGGTGGATGCGGTGGACATCCCTGTCATCGGAGCCGGCGGTATCGCGGACGGAAGAGGGATGGCGGCTGCGTTCATGCTTGGCGCGGAGGCGGTGCAGATCGGTACGCGTTTTGTCGTGTCCGATGAGTGTACGGTTCATGAGAAATATAAGGAGCGCATTCTGAAGGCAAAGGATATTGACTCCGAGGTGACGGGCAGGAGCCATGGCCATCCGGTGCGTGGCCTCCGCAATAAGATGACCCGCGAGTATCTGAAGAAAGAGGCGGAAGGTGCGACCTTCGAGGAGCTCGAAAACATGACGCTCGGCGGTCTGCGCCGTGCGGTTGTCGAGGGCGATACGGATACAGGTTCCGTGCTGGCCGGACAGATTGCGGGCATGATTCACAAGCGCCAGAGCTGCCAGGAGATCATTGACGAGATCATGGCAGAGGCGGAGAAGCTGATGAAGCTGTAAGAAACGACAAAGGACAGGGCTGCTGTGGCGATGATCGCGCGCGGCAGCCCCTGTTTCTATACAATATGAGAGGATGAGGATATGAGCGGGCTTGCATTTGTATTTCCCGGACAGGGTGCACAGTATGTGGGCATGGGAAAAGATTTTTATGAGGCGTTTCCCGTGTGCCGTGAAGTGTTCGATGCGGCATCGGCGGCGTCCGGGCTGGACATTCCGGCACTTTGCTTTGAGGAAAATGAAAAGCTGAATCAGACCGAGTACACACAGATCTGCATGCTGACTGTGGAGATTGCGATTCTGAAGGCTGTAGAGGAGCAGGGGGTTACTTCTTCCGTCAATGCGGGCCTGAGCCTTGGCGAGTATGCGGCGCTGGCGGCGTCGAAGGTGATGAGCCTTCCGGATATTTTCCGGGTAGTGCGCAAGCGCGGCATTTACATGCAGGAGGCGGTACCGGTGGGCGGAGCCATGGCGGCGGTACTGGCCATGGATGCGTCGAAGATTGAGGAAATCTGTGAGCAGACGGAGGGAATCGTTTCCATTGCAAACTACAACTGCCCGGGGCAGATCGTGATCACCGGTGAGGAGCAGGCCGTGGAGGCTGCCGGTGAGGCGCTGAAAAGCGCCGGAGCGAAGCGGGTGATTCGCCTGAATGTCAGCGGCCCGTTTCACTCGAAGATGCTCGAGGAGGCAGGAGAGAAGCTGGCCGGGGAGCTGCAGGATGTGGAGATTTCCGGGATAGCGACGCCTTATCTTACCAATGTGACGGCGGATTATGTGAAATCAGCAGACGACGTGAAAGACTACCTTCGCAGACAGGTCTCGTCCAGTGTGCGCTGGCAGCAGTCAGTGGAGCGTATGATCGCCGACGGTGTGGACACCTTTGTCGAGATGGGACCCGGTAAGACGTTGTCCGGATTTATGAGGAAGATCAATCGCGGTGTAACGATGTATAATATAGAGACGATGGCGGACTTTGAGAAAGTCACAGCTCTGTTGAAAGGAGAGTAAGCGCATGCTGAAAGGAAAGGTAGCCCTGGTGACCGGGGCGGCAAAGGGAATCGGACGCGCGATTGCGCTCGCGCTGGCGGCGGAGGGAGCCACGGTCGTGGTGAACTACAACGGTTCGAAAGAAAAGGCAGAGCAGACGCTCGGCGAAATCAAAGCGCTTGGCTCGGACGGATGTGTGTATCAGTGCAATGTGGCCGTTACAGCGGATGCGGACGCCATGGTCAAGGCGGTCATCAAAAAATACGGTCGTCTCGATATCCTCGTAAACAACGCGGGTATTACGCGTGACAATCTGATCATGAAGATGTCGGAGGCGGATTTTGACGCCGTGATCGACGCGAACCTGAAGGGCTGTTTTAATATGATCAAGGCAGTCAGCCGTCCGATGCTGAAGCAGCGCTCCGGCAGGATCATCAATATTTCTTCGGTGTCCGGTATTATGGGAAATGCGGGTCAGGCGAACTACGCCGCGTCCAAGGCGGGAATCATCGGTCTGACGAAGACGGTGGCAAGGGAGCTCGCAAGCCGGGGAATTACGGTCAATGCGATCGCTCCGGGCTTTGTCGATACGGATATGACGCAGGCGATGCCAGAGAGCGCGAAGGAGGCTGCGGTTTCCATGATCCCGCTCGGACATTTCGGAAAGCCGGAGGATATCGCGGATATGGCGGCTTATCTGGCGTCAGAGAAGGGCGCCTATATCACAGGACAGGTAATCAGCGTAGACGGGGGGATAGCGATCTGATGAGAAGAGTAGTGGTGACAGGCATGGGTGCGATCACGCCCATGGGACTGAATGTGAATGATTATTTTGAGAATGTAAAGGCCGGAAATCATGGCTTTGGAACAATTTCCAGTTTTGACTCGACAGAGTTCAAGGTACACATTGCCGCAGAGGTGAAGGGCTTCGTGGCGAAGGAGTACATGGATCCGAAGGCGGCCAGGAGGATGGACAAGTTCGCGCAGTACGCGGTTGCGGCGGCGAAGGAGGCCATCGAGGATTCCGGGCTTGATATGACAAAGGAAGATCCCTACATGGTGGGCTGCTCGATCGGTTCCGGCATCGGAAGCCTGGAGCGCACGGAGATCGAGTATGAGAAGATGGTCACAAAGGGACCGAACCGCATGAGCCCGCTGATGGTGCCGCTGCTGATCTCGAATATGGCAGCGGGCAACGTCTCGATCGCTTATGGTCTGAAGGGCAAGAGCCTGAACGTGGTGACGGCCTGCGCGACCGGCACACACTCGATCGGCGAGGGATACCGCAGCATCCAGGTCGGAGACGCGGATGTGATGGTGTCCGGCGGGACTGAGAGCTGTATCTGTCGTCTGGGTGTGGCGGGCTTTTCGGCGCTGACCGCGCTCTCCACGATTGAGGATCCGGAGCGCTGCTCGATTCCTTTTGACAAGGATCGCGACGGTTTTGTCATGGGCGAGGGCGCGGGCGTCGTCGTTCTTGAGGAGCTTGAGCATGCAAAGGCGCGTGGCGCGAAGATTTATGCCGAGGTTGTCGGCTATGGCGCAACGAGCGATGCTTATCATATCACTTCCCCGGCGGAGGACGGCATGGGAGCGGTCGTGGCGATGAAGCGCGCGGTGGAGGAATCCGGCGCAGCGCTCGATGATATAATGTACATTAACGCCCACGGCACCAGTACGCATTACAATGATCTGTGTGAGACGCGCGCGATCAAGACCCTGTTCGGCGAGCATGCGAAGGAGATGAAAGTCAATTCGACGAAGTCGATGATCGGCCATCTGCTCGGCGCGGCCGGCGCAGTGGAATTCATCACCTGTGTGAAGGAGATGCAGGAGTCCTACATCCATGTGACCAGAGGCCTTGAAACCCCGGGTGAGGAGTGCGACCTTGACTATGTGCAGGGTAAGGGCATTACAATGGATATCGACTATGCGCTGTCGAACTCCCTCGGTTTTGGCGGACACAACGCGAGTATTCTGATAAAGAAGTATCATGACTAGCATCCCGTGATATATGTTTTGAAGAAATCCGGGGTATGATTGAGAAAAAGAGGAGGTGGAAATCATGGTGATGGATATTAAGCAGATCATGGAAATTATCCCGCATCGTCAGCCTTTTCTGCTGATCGACCGGATCGAGGAGCTCGAAGAAGGAAAACGGGCAGTCGGGAAGAAGTGCATCTCCTACAATGAGCCCTTTTTCAACGGCCATTTTCCGCAGGAACCGGTGATGCCGGGTGTGCTGATTCTCGAGGCGCTGGCGCAGACCGGGGCGGTTGCGCTGCTCTCTCAACCGGAGAATAAGGGCAAGGTCGTCTATTTCGGCGGTATTGACAAGGCAAAGTTCAAGAGAAAGGTTGTGCCGGGTGACGTGCTGACGCTCGAGATGGAGATCATCAAACAGAAGGGTCCGATCGGCGTGGGCAGTGCGAAGGCGACTGTCGACGGTCAGTTGGCCGCGAAGGCGGAGATGACCTTCGCGATTGGATAAGAAGAACGGGATAAGAAAGGGGCTGGCACTTTTTGGTGCCAGCCCCACTGTTAAGGGGAAAAATGGGATTATGGGATATCAGCCTTCGATCATGATTGACTTGTTTTCCTCGACCTTTGGCGTAGCGGCTTTCTTCGGGACGGTCAGCTTCAGCACGCCATTCTCAAACGCCGCGTGGACGTCCTCCTGTTTCACCTCGCTGCCGACATAGAAGCTTCTCTGGTAGTGGCCGGTGTAGCGCTCCTGGCGGATGTAACGACCCTGGTTGTCCTTCTGGTCGTTCGACTCCTCGTGCGCGGCCTGAATCGTCAGGTAGCCGTTTTTCAGCTCCGCGTGCAGGTCTTCCTTCCGGAATCCCGGCAGATCGAGTTCGATCTGGTAAGCATTCTCGAGTTCCCTCACATCGGCCTTCATTGCCGGCACCGTGTTCCTCTGGTTCACCCGGTAGTAAGTCGGGCTCATAAAGTCGTCAAAAAAGTCGTCTACAACATTCCTTCCAAAAATATCTGTCTTTAACATAATCATTACCTCCTCAAGTAAATGACTTCTATTTGTT
>JAJPZP010000217.1 GCA_021204285.1 Lachnospiraceae bacterium
TCCAGGACGTATCCGGAACCACATGTGGCGCGGTCGTCGGCACCAGCGCGTGATTGTAATATTCCCATTCTCTTTCCATACTGAAAGCCCCTCAACTGTATTTCCGGCAAATCTGAAGGGCGATCCGCTGCTTCCGCTCATAGCTCTCCTGATCCACCTTGCCTGTGCGGAGCAGATAATCGCCGAAATCCTCCGCCGTCGCCATACCGTCCGTATTGATATCTTCTTTTCTGAGGACATTCACGACCGTGCGGATCAGAATCCAGAGGTCGCCCAGGAAAGTCACATGACGCACATATCTCTGATCCCAGATCAGCTTCTCCTCCCAGGAAATGTTATTTCTGCCCATTACCTGTGCGAGGCCGGTAAGTCCCTGCGGCACGCTGTGCCGCCTGCGCTGCGCCTTCGTCATGAAGACCATATCCCGGACGAGCTGCGGCCGGGGGCCTACAATGCTCATATCGCCTTTCAGGATGTTGAACAGCTCCGGCAGCTCGTCGAGGCTGCTCTCACGCAGAAACTTTCCGAACTCCGTCAGGCGCACCTCGTCCGGGAGCAGCTTCCCGTCCGCATCGCGTTCATCCGTCATCGTCCGGAACTTATACATCCGGAAAATCCGCTCGCCCTGTCCCGGCCGCAGCTGCGTGAACAGCACCGGACTGCCCAGATTCTTCCGGACCAGCAGCGCGGTGACCAGTAGCACCGGGCTCAGCAGCAGAAGCGCCGTACCCGACAGCAGAATATCCAGCTTTCGTTTGACGCTGCGCGCGTAAATTCCCTCTCTCATCTAGTTCCACAATCCTCTGATAATCTCACAGATCCGCGCAAGATCCGCGTCTGTCATCTTCGTGTCGCTCGGCAGACACACGCCGTGCGTAAAGAGCGACTCCGCCACGCCGCCATTGTCAAAATAGTCGCTGCCGGCAAACACCGGCTGCAGATGCAGCGGCTTCCAGACCGGGCGGCTTTCGATATCCCCGCGCTCGAGCGCGAGAATCACATCAAGCGGTTTCACCGGGCAATCGTCCGAAAGCTGCATGACGCTGAGCCAGCAGATCGCGCGCTCCCCTTCGTGCTGCGGCATAAAGGACAGCCCCGCAAGATCTCCCAGGTGTTCCTGATAATATGCAAAGATATGGCGCTTCTGCTCGATTCTCTGCTCAATCACCCGAAGCTGACCGCGGCCGATCCCGGCGCAGATATTGCTCATACGATAATTATACCCGATTTCCTTATGCTCATAATGGCGGACAGGCTCCCGCGACTGCGTTGCCCAGAAGCGCACCTTCGTCATGCGCTCCTTTGCCTGCTCCTCTGGAAGACTGCACACAAGCATGCCGCCGCCGGAGGTATTGACAATCTTATTGCCATTGAAGGAAAAGACGCCATAGTCGCCGAAGGTTCCCGTGTACTGTCCGTGGTAGAGGGTCCCGAGGCTCTCCGCCGCGTCCTCGATGATCGGGACACCATGCCGCCTGCAGATCTCCGTAATCGCGTCCATATTGGCCGGAAGACCGTAGAGGTGCACCGGGATTACCGCCTTTACATCCGGATACTTCGCAAAGGCCTTCTCAAGCGCCTCCGGAGACATATTCCAGGTCTCATAATCACTGTCAATAAAAACCGGAACCGCCTTCTCATAGGCAATCGGGTTCGCCGTCGCGGAGAAGGTCAGCGACTGACAGAACACAATATCACCCTCTCCGATACCGGCCGCCTTCAGCGCCAGATGCATCGCCGCAGTTCCCGCCGAGAGCGCCGCCGCGTCATTCGCGTGTATATAGGCGCTCAGCTCCTTCTCGAACTCATTGACATTTTTGCCGAGCGGCGCAATCCAGTTGGTGTCGAACGCCTCTTTGATATACTCCTGCTCATAGCCCTCCTCGCTCATATGCGGGGATGCCAGGTAAATGTGTGCCATTTTGCAACGCCTCTTTTCTTCTATTCTTGTGTTGCCGCGTGATAGGTTGGAACAATCTCCATCACCTTTTCTTTGATCCGCGGACTGTCCTGCCGCGAGAGCTCATCCAGTTCAGCAAGCTGTCGCTCGAACTCCTCTTCATCGAACTCGATCGGCTTTCCAATATGGATCAGCTCATTTTCCGTGCCGGTCAGCCCCTCCTCACTCATCAGCAGCTCCTCATAAAGTTTCTCACCTGGTCTGAGCCCCGTGAACTGGATATCAATATCCTCGTAGGGCTTCAGGCCGGACAGGCGGATCAGATTCAGCGCAAGGTCCAGAATCTTCACCGGCTTGCCCATGTCAAGCACGAAGATCTCGCCGCCTTTCGCCTGCGCACCGGCCTGCAGTACAAGAGAAACGGCTTCAGGGATTGTCATGAAATAGCGGATAATATCCGGGTGCGTCACCGTCACCGGACCACCCTCCTCGATCTGCTTCTTGAAGAGCGGAATCACGCTGCCATTGCTGCCAAGTACATTCCCGAAGCGCACCGCGACAAACTCCGTCCGGGAACGATCGTTCATCATCTGAATCACCATCTCACAGAGCCGTTTCGACGCGCCCATGATGTTCGTCGGGTTCACCGCCTTATCGGTCGAGATCAGCACAAAACGCCGCGTACCGTAGCGATCTGCCGCCTGTGCGGTCTTTAGGGTACCCATCACGTTATTCTTGATCGCCTCGTTCGGGCTGTCTTCCATCAGCGGCACATGCTTGTGCGCTGCCGCGTGATAGACGATCTCCGGGCGATACTCTTCAAACACGCTCTCGATTCGATGCGTGTTGCGAACCGAGCCGATCAGCACGACGAGATCCAGCGCCGGATAATCATGCTTCAGCTCCTGCTGGATATCATAGGCATTATTCTCATAAATATCAAAGATAATCAGGCGCTTCGGCTCATGCCGCGCGATCTGCCGGCAAAGCTCACTGCCGATGGAACCGCCACCGCCGGTCACAAGCACGGTCTTACCCGACACATAGCCCATGATGCTGTCCACCTGTGTATCCACCGGTTCGCGTCCGAGCAGATCCTCTATCTCGACGTTGCGCAGCTTGGAAACGCTGACTTCCTCATTTACCAGCTGATAGATTCCCGGCAGTACCTTCAGTTTGCAGCTCGTCTGGCTGCAGATATCCAGAATCTCCTGCACCGTCGCATGGGAAGCGGAAGGAATCGCGATCATGATCTCATCAATGTCGTACTCCTCCGCAAGACGGCAGATATCCTGGCGGGTTCCCGCCACCAGAACACCGCGCAGATACTTGCCCTGCTTACCGGGATCATCGTCCACCAGACAGCAGACGTTCTGCTCGATGTAACGGCTGCTCTGCAGCTCCTTCAGCAGCGTATATCCCGCCTCCCCGGCGCCCACGATCATCGTGTTTTTCTTTCCCGCGTGTTCCATGCTTCTTTGCCGCTGCCGCATGTATCCCCTAATCCGGTACATAAAGCGATACACCGAGATTCCCATCGTCAGCACCACAAAATACATAAAGGGATAGCTGCGCGGGACATGCAGCCCCATAAGCGCCATCCCGACAGCCTGTGTGACGGTCGACAACAGACAGGCCACAAGGATATTGGCCAGATCCGAGGCGCTGGCATATTTCCAGATCCCCTGATAGAGCCGGAACACGTAAAAAATCGCCAGCGTGATCACCAGATTCACCGGCAGATAATGAAAAATATTTTCTATAAACTCAATGGCCTGCGGGTCAAAGAGAAGATTGTAGCGAATATAAATCGCCAGCGGCCCCGCGACAGTGATAATCAGGACATCCGCGAGAACCAGCAGCAGAATTCTATACGCCATCTTTCGGTTTCGTATTTTTGTCATAGCCTGCTCCCGGGTGCAATGCGCACACTCTAGGATAGTGTACCATCTTTGTCGATTTTTTACAAGACTCTTGCACATTCCCTGCCACGGTTGAACAGTTACAAAATAATTTAGACAGGGCAGTGAGTTTATGCTATACTTTTGGGGAAGTTACAGCAGGGGGATTCTTTACATGAGAGGAAGTTTTGATTTACGGACCGGACATCTGCACCTGGAAGAACAGCCGGAGGCACTATTGGAAAACGATGCGTTGATTGCTTTTTGCGTGGGCGACATACTGTACGATAAAACAGATCCTGCACAATTCAGGGAGCTTCTGCAGCATCCCGATAAAGACTGCAGCTTCTACTTTGAGGGTCCTTTTCTTCTGCTTCTTTATTTTAAGCAGGAGAAGCGACTGTTTATCACACAGCACCCGTTTGGAACGCCCTGCAATTTCTTTTTCGCGCAGAGCGAAGGGCTCTTTTATTTTGGAACTGCCCTGTCCGGGATCCGGGACATGCTGCCGATTCCTTTCCTGTTAAATACTTCCGCTCTGCCGCAGTTCATCCGCAACGGCTTCCTGACAGGCACCGATACCCTGATCAGCGGCGTGGAGAAGCTTCCGCCGGAATACAGTCTGACGATTGGCGAAAACGAGTTCCGCTTTACCCGGCTTCGGTGGTACGGAGATTCTGAACCGGAGGCAGACCTGAATCTGGAAGGTCTGTATGATCAGGTGATGGAAAAGGCAATCCGGACCAGTATGGACGCGTTCCACGCGCCGGAAGAACTGACCGTCACGCTCTCCAGCGGCTATGACTCCAACTGCATCCTGCATTACATAAAAAAACTGGAACCGGATGCAGTGGTGCACACGTACTCTGTCGGAGGAGAAAAGGGCGTGGATGAAACCATTGCCGCCGAACAGATTGCCGCTCTTTATCCTCATACATGCTTTGAACGCGGACTGGTGACACCCGGCACACGCGACGCCCTGGATGAGATTGTGGCCAGGCTGGAAGGCAGCGTCTTCGAACGCGGTATTTTTCTCCAGTATGAACTGGCCAGCCTGCTGAAGAGAAGCGGATGCAGCCGGATTATCTGCGGAGAATGCGCAGACCAGGTTTTTAACAGGAAAACCTATACAGAAAGGCCGGATCTTCAGTATCTGAACAGCGCAAATGCCCCCTATGCCTTTGCCTCCAATGTGATTCTGAAGAAAAATGTCCTCATGCTCCACTCCTTCGGGATCGAGGTTCAGTACCCGTTCCTGAACCGGGATGTAATCCGCATGGGTTACCTGACAAGGGAGCAAAACGGAACCACAAAAGAATTTCACAAACAACAGTGTGGCAGAATCTTCCGTCCGGAAGTGATGGCATTCCTTCAGAAGATCGGCGG
>JAJPZP010000181.1 GCA_021204285.1 Lachnospiraceae bacterium
CACTTCATCCTCCTCCTCATAATCCGCGTCGTCGTCATCGTCATCCTCATCGTCATAATCCTCGTCGTCCTCTTCCTCGTCGGAATCCTCCGGTTCAGACGTCGGAACAACCCCGCGCAGCGGCTTCTCCTCGCTCAGATCTACATCCGCCACAAAATACTCGAAATCGTCCTTCGAGGATGCATCCACACCGGCAGCTTTCGCGGCACGCGCAAACAGATCGTCCACCCAGTCTGTCTCAGATGCCGCAAGTACCTCGGAAAATGCTCCGCTCAGCAGAATCTCCCAGCTTGCCAGCCAGACCGCATTGCTCTCCTGCTGCTTCTTCGCCAGTGCGGGCAGCAGACTGTCCAGCTTTCCAAGTTCACCATCGATCTTCTCCGGCGCAAGTCCGAATATCCCGGAAATTTCCTCTGATGTGAACCCATCCTGCGCACTCATCACCAGAAGAATTCTGTGAAGCAGCGGCAGGGCAGCCGGTACTTCCACAAGCGCTCCCTTTCCCTTCAGGGAAGCCCCCTTACCCAGTGTTTCCAGAAGCCGGTGATAGGCCTTGCGGAGCTGACGATAATACTGTTGCCAGAACCATTTCTCCACATCCGCGGACACAACAGCCTCTCCCGCCACTCCGAAAAGTGCCGTGTAGAACTCTTCCATAAATGTAAGAGCCTGTGTCTCTTCCTGCATGATCAGAAGTGTCCGGAAATAGACGTCCTCATAGGTAGCGTCAAAAACCCGTTTGCAGCTCTGGCCATCGCCCTCTTTCAGGCCTGCCAGCGCCCTTTTTCTCTCAAGTATCATATGAATCTCCTATTTTTTTATAATCAATGATTTACCAGTCATTTCAGCGGGCTGCGGAAGTCCCATCATCTCAAGCAGCGTCGGAATGATATCCGCGAGACAGCCGCCCTCCCGCAGCGCATAGGACGGATCCGCGTTAAACAGGATAAACGGGACCGGATTCGTCGTGTGTGCGGTAAATGGTTCACCGGTCTCGTAATCCTTCAGCTGTTCCGCATTCCCGTGATCCGCACAGAGGAACATCTGGCCGTCCACTTCCTTCAGCGCCTCTGTCGCCCTTCCGACACACTCATCCACTGCCTCGATCGCCTTGATCGCCGCAGCCTCCACGCCGGTATGTCCTACCATATCCGGGTTTGCGAAATTGATAATGATCACGTCGTATTTCTGAGAACGGATCGCCTCACACAGGCGGTCGCATACCTCATAAGCACTCATTTCGGGCTGCAGATCATAGGTCGCGACCTTCGGCGAATTGACAAGGATGCGATCCTCACCGGGATTCGGCTTCTCTACACCGCCATTGAAGAAAAATGTCACATGCGCGTATTTTTCCGTCTCCGCAATGCGCGCCTGTGTGAGGTTCTTCGATGCCAGATACTCACCAAAAGTGTTGACAAGTTTCACCTTCTCAAAGGCGATGATCGTATTCGGAATCGTCGCGTCATACACGGTAAAACACACATAGGTGAGGTCGAGCCTTTTCTCCCGCTCAAATCCGCTGAACTCGTCGGCGCAGAAGGCTCTCGTAATCTCACGCGCACGATCCGGTCGGAAATTAAAGAAGATGACAGAATCCTTGTCCTGGATTGTGGCCACTGGTTTTCCATCCTCCACAACCACGATCGGCTTCACAAACTCATCATATACGCCTTCCGCATAAGAATCATTCAACGCGCAGACCGGGCACTCCGCCTGCACGCCTTCGCCCTTTGTCAGCGCACGATAGGCCTTCTCCACACGATCCCAGCGATTATCACGATCCATCGCGTAGTAACGGCCCTGCACCGTCGCGACCTTTCCGACTCCAATCTCCTTCATCTTGTCGCGCAGTTCCTTGACGTAAGCTTTTCCCGAGGCAGGCGGTGTGTCGCGTCCATCCAGGAAACAGTGTACATACACCTTTTCGAGGCCATGCCGCTTTGCCAGCTCAAGCAGACCGTACAGGTGCGTATTGTGGCTGTGCACGCCGCCATCGGACAAAAGTCCATAGAGGTGGAGCGACGAATGGTTCTCCTTCTCGTTCTGCACTGCTCTCAGAAGCGCGTGATTTTCAAAGAATGTGCCGTCCTCAATCTCCTTTGTAATCCGGGTCAGCTCCTGATATACGATCCGGCCGGCTCCCATATTCATATGACCGACCTCAGAATTGCCCATCTGCCCATCGGGCAACCCCACGGAAAGTCCGCTCGCATAGCCCTTTACAAAGGGGCACTCCGCCATCAGCCTGTCCATCACCGGCGTTCTGGCCTGTGCGACGGCGTTCGCTTCCGTACGATCGTTCAGGCCATAGCCATCCAGGATCATCAGCACAGTTGGTTTCTTGCTCATTTATTTTGTCTCCTTTATCTACCTTGGAAGTATTCCGAAAAAGGAATACTTTTACCCACTAAATTTCATTTTACATGAAGCGCCGCAAACATGCAAGCGCTCCGACCAGATTTGACACTTTTTTCATAAATAGATTACGATTGTGCCGGCACCCGCGGCAAATCCGGATGCTCGCCGGACCAGCCAAACTGCGGCAGTGCGAGCAGATAATCCATATCTTCTTCCGCGATCCTGATATCCGGAAGTAAAAAATTCATCCGCATCCGTTCCGCTGCGCTTGCTTTCGGAATGACAGCAATATCCTGCTGCAACAGGAAACGGAGCAGCAGCTGCGCGGATGTGACCCCATATTTTTCTGCCATTTTCCCCACAATCCCATGATCCAGGATGCGTTTTCTTCCGAGCGGGCTCCAGGCCTGCGGCTGAATTCCGTTTTCCCTGCTAAAGCGATCCGCCGTGTCCTGCATATAACCCACATGAAGCTCCAGCTGGTTCACCATCGGCCTGATTCCGGCATTCGCCAGAAGATTTTTCAGATGATGCGGCAGGAAATTGCTGACACCGATCGCGCGTACCTTTCCCTCCTTATAAAATTCCTCAAGAGCTGCCCAGCTCTCCCGATCCAGTTCTTTCCAATTCTCTGTTTCCGGCTCAGGCTTCGGCCAGTGCAGCAGAAAAAGATCCAGATAGTCCGTTCCCAGCCTTTCCAGTGAGGCCTCGAAACTCTGCTTTGTCGCCTCGTATCCCAGATTACTCCTCCATACTTTGGATGTCAGGAAAATATCCTTTCGCGCAATACCGCTTTTCCGAATCGCCCGGCCGACTTCCTCCTCATTCTCATAAGCTGCCGCTGTGTCCAGCAGACGATATCCCGCCTCAAGTGCGGTAAGAATCACACGTTCATCGCTGCCATCTGTGCTTTTATAAGTACCATAACCGATCTTCGGCATCTGAACGCCATTCGATAATGTGAAATATGATTCCATTTTCTCTCCTCAACAAGATGATAACCGGATTCAAAGTGTTTGATCCCCATAGTATCACGGAATGTGAAAGTCGCCGCGAAATACAAGCTATGCAAGCACTTCGCGGCGTTTTTCAATCTGGGGATCTGCTTCGTCGGATCCCCATCTGTATAACTATTTCCAGTTCACGATCTTTCCAAAATCAGGCTTCAGCGCTGCTCCGCCCACCAGGCCGCCGTCGATGTCAGGCTGGCTGAACAGATCCGCCGCAGTCGCAGCGTTCACCGATCCGCCATACTGGATGCGAATCGCCTCCGCAGTCGCCTCATCGTAGATCTCAGCGATGCAGTCACGAATGCCCTTGCAGACTTCCTGCGCCTGCTCCGTCGTCGCGGTCTTACCGGTACCGATCGCCCAGATCGGCTCGTAAGCGATCACAGCCGTCTTCGCCTGCTCCGCGGTAATGCCGAGGAAGCCGATCTTCACCTGCTGGCGGATGAAGTCCATCGTCACGCCCTGCTCTCTCTGTGTCAGCGTCTCGCCACAGCACATGATCGGGGTGATGCCGTGCTCAAAGGCCTTCCGCATCTTCTTATTCACGGTCTCGCTCGTCTCCGCGAAGTACTCCCTGCGCTCGGAATGTCCGAGAATAACGTACTTCACACCGATATCGGTGAGCATGTTCGGGGAGATTTCGCCGGTGTAGGCGCCCTTCTCCTCGAAGTACATGTTCTCCGCGCCGACCTGAATGTTGGATCCCTTTACGGCCTCGATGACCGGAATGAGGTCAATTGCCGGTACGCAGAACACCACGTCCGCATCATCCGTTGCGACCAGTGGCTTCAGGGTGTTTACAAGCTCCACTGCCTCGCTGGGCGTCATGTTAATCTTCCAGTGTCCTGCAATAATTTTCTTTCTCGCCATGATAATATCCTCCTTATTTAGTAATTTGTTTTCGAGACGTGGCTCGATTTCGCTTTGCTTCATCTGCAAAGCACGCTTTCACACTAGGCTCGAAAAGACCTCGCCAAGTGTTCAATGTGTCGCGCACGGGCGTTCGCCTCATATATTCCGTTTATTTGTCGTCAGCCGCAGCTACGCCCGGGAGCGTCTTGCCCTCAAGAAACTCCAGAGAAGCACCGCCGCCGGTGGAAATGTGGCTCATCTTATCTCCAAAGCCAAGCGAATTCACTGCCGCCGCGGAATCTCCGCCTCCGATAATCGTCGTCGCGTCCGTCTCAGCCAGAGACTTCGCAACTGCGATCGTGCCTTTCGCGAGAATCGGATTCTCAAACACACCCATCGGGCCGTTCCAGACGACCGTCTTTGCGCTCTTCACAGCCTCTGCATAGAGTTCCGCTGTCTTCGGTCCGATGTCAAGTCCCATCTTGTCCGCCGGGATCGCGTTGCTCGGAACCACCTCGATCGCAATCTCAGCGTCGATCGGGTTCGGGAAATCAGCCGCGATCGTCGTGTCGACCGGGAGCAACAGCTTCTTGCCAAGCTTCCCGGCCTTGTCCATCATCTCTTTGCAGTAGTCGAGCTTCGTGTCGTCGACCAGGGAGGTGCCGACCTCGCAGCCCTGCGCCTTCAGGAAGGTGTAGGCCATGCCGCCGCCGATAATCAGCGTATCGCACTTCTCAAGGAGATTGGAAATCACGTTCAGTTTGTCCGCGACCTTTGCACCGCCAAGAATCGCTACGAAGGGACGCACCGGATTCTCAACTGCGTTTCCGAGGAAATCAATTTCCTTCTGCATCAGATAACCGACCGCATTCTCGCCGCCCTTCGCTTTGATAAACTTCGTCACGCCCTCAACCGACGCA
>JAJPZP010000192.1:0-2489 GCA_021204285.1 Lachnospiraceae bacterium
CCCCCGATATACTTCGGGCGAAGCAAAGATAGTATCGACAATCACTCCTGCTTTATCAGCAATCATAAGCTTCAGAAAAACACCCCAGAGGATCCGCTGCAGACCACCTATAAAGCTTTGTTCGTCAAACTTATGTTCTCTGATAAGCTGTCCCGCAAGCTGCTCATAACGCGGAATCGGTCCCTGGATGATCTGTGGGAAATAAGAAACAAACAGAGTATATTTTAGAAAACTTTTCTCTGGAGTGATTCTGCCCCGATAAATATCCGTCAGATACGCGATAATCTGCATCGTATAAAAGGAAATACCAAGAGGCACAATCAAACTGACTTTGCTCCTGTTCAGGAATGAGAGCAGGATGAAATTTCCTTCTTTTATTACAAGTAACGGCAATACGATCAAAGCAACCGACAGCGCAAGAGCCACCTTCTGACGTCTAGCCGAAGCTTCATTCTCTTTCAAACAAGAAAGCAATCGAGACGCTATATAACTTACCGCGACCGTAACTATAAGCACCCAAAAAGAGTCTCTCGAAGCATATAAATAAAAAGACAGGCTCTCCATCAGAAGCACCGCCCAGCGAGACTTTATCGGAATACTATAATAAACAATCAGTGATATAATCAGAAATCCCACAAACGGGACTGATAAGAACGTCATACCAGCTTTTCTCCTTTGTTATTTTCCTGGTTCATACTCTGATAATTTACAGAACGCTTTTTCCCCTCGTGGGAATGGACAACAATTCGTGGACACGGCGCAACTGTTCCTTTTGTTTTGCCCCCATGACTTCCATGCATACCTCCTCATAAGTTACACCGTAAGGAGTCGTCCGGGTTTTCGCATACTCAGCAAGATTGGGAATATCCTCGCGGCCAGCAAAGCAGAACAGGGAAAGTCCGTTATCAAAAATCGGGGTCGTGGCGATAATCCTGCCTGTATGGTTATCTCTCAGCACGCCAAAATTGCCAAAGTGTCTGTCCTCTCTTTCGTTTATTCTAATAAACCTGCACTGAAATTGCAAGACATTTGACATCTTCTCCCCCGCGCCTTATCAGGCCATCATATCCTTCAAACCAAACAACAGCACAGACTCATCCTTTTCGGCCTCCCGCAAAACCGCGTCGGTAAAGCCCGTCTTGCTGAACAGCGCAAACCAGGTCTTCTCTCTTTGTTTGCTCACCAGGTCAGCCCGATGGCGCAGCTTTTCCAGCACCGTATAATCCAGGGGCTGATTTCTCCACTTACATTCGCAGAACAGATAATCAGCCTCGCCTCTGGCCACCAGATCCACCTCCGCCTGCGCATGCTCTGGGGAATTGCGATCCGTTCCCCACCAGCTTCCAATCTCCGTGAACAGAAGCGGCAATTCTCCGAGACTGTTCTTTCGCAGCAGATATTCTCTGCAGGCCTGTTCAAAGACAAGCCCCATATAATGGCTGTAATCCGGTTCAATTTTCCGCTTCCATACAAGTTCCATGGCATCCGTCTCGAGCAGGGTTTTATTGCCGGAAACGTAACGATACCAGAAGCGGAACATGAAGTCTGAGATTCGGTAGATACTCTTTTGGGAGGATGCCTTTTTCCCAAACGGAGTCTGCCTGTCGATGATTCCGAGTTCACAGAGCGACGCGATATATTTCAGACATTTTGCCGCCGGTTCCCCGGTCTTTGTCGCGATCTCATTCGCCCGGGACGCTCCTCCGGCGATCGCCTCAATGATCGCCGAATAAACTCCCGGCTCCTGCACCTCCTGACGTAGCAATAGCAATGGCTCCTCATAAAGGTAAGCAGTCGGGCGCAAAAAACTGTTCTCAATGTTTTCCTTCAGGCTGAGACACGGATCGACCTGCCGCAGATACAGCGGAGTTCCTCCATACGCTCCATACAACATCAGCTTTTCTTCATCCGAAAAGCCTTCCAGAAGCTCACAACTGGTTCTGTAATCAAAGGGCCGCATATGAAGCTGCGCGGTTCTCCTTCCAAAAAGAGGGCTTTTACTCCCCAGCACTTCCTTTTCCATAAAGCCCATGTAACTGCCGCAGAGTACCAGAAACAGCTTTCCCTGCTGTAGCCTGTGATCAATAAGGTGTTGCAGTGTGGACAAAAGCGCCGGATTCACAGCCGCAAGATAGGGAAACTCATCAAACACCAGCACCAGGGGCTCCTCCTTTGTCTTTTCATGAATATAGAGAAGCGCGTTTTCCAGCGAGGAGAAGGGTTCCAGCGCACTCTCCCCAAAATGCTCAAAGACAAGCCCGGAAAATTTGTCCAGATTCATTTTCTCATTGCTCTGTTCTGCCGAAAAGAAAATGGAATTTTTATTCCTGCAAAATTCTTTTAACAGCGTCGTTTTCCCGACCCGTCGTCGGCCATACAGAATAAACAGTTGAAACGTCCCCTTCTCATAAAGCCGTTCCAGTTCTGACAGCTCCTTTTCACGCCCTATAAACATAAGCCTCTCCTATTAATTAACTTTCAAGTAAATT
>JAJPZP010000192.1:2499-5128 GCA_021204285.1 Lachnospiraceae bacterium
AAATTATAGCAATCCCGTTCTTCGCTGTCAATCCCCCGAAAACTTCCAGATCCTCCGTATCTGTCACAACAGCTCTTCATAAGTCCAGACACGGCTGCTGTTCTTCACGCTGTTGGGATCGTTCAGTGTGAAGCCCTCATCTGTGTATCCCGTCAATACGATGAAATGGCCTTTGTCCGTGAAGTCGCCTGCCCGCATGGAGCAGACGAGCGGCCGGAATGTGTAGGAGTTGTCACACTCTTGATCTTTTTGACCGCTCAGGCTATACTTTAAAAAGATAAGTTTTCAGAAGAAACGGAGGAAGCGAACGATGTATTACAAGGAATTTCAGGGAATGAAGTTATCCGCGCTTGGCTTCGGCGCCATGCGCCTGCCCCAGCAGCAGGACGGTACGATCGACGAAGCGCAGTTTGCTCAGATGACCGCCTACGCCATCGAACACGGCGTCAACTACTTTGACACCGCCTATCCCTACCACAGCGGGCAGTCGGAGATCGCGCTCGGAAAAGCGCTTTCCGCCTACGACCGGGACTCCTGGTATCTCGCATCCAAATTTCCGGGCCATCAGATCAGCGCCAGCCATGATCCGGCACCTGTATTTGAGAATCAGCTGCGGAAATGCGGCGTGGACTATTTCGATTTCTATCTGCTGCACAATGTCTATGAAGCTTCCATTTCCACCTACCTCGATCCCCGCTGGGGCATCATCGACTACCTGAAGGAGCAGAAACAGCGTGGCCGCATCCGCCATCTGGGCTTCTCCAGCCATGCCGGTCTGGAAGCGCTGCGGCAGTTTCTCGATGTTGCCGGCGACGACATGGAGTTCTGTCAGATCCAGCTCAACTATCTGGACTGGACGCTGCAGGACGCGAAAGAGAAAGTCCGTCTCCTGAACGAACGGAATATTCCGATCTGGGTCATGGAGCCGGTCCGCGGTGGAAAACTGTGCAGTCTTTCGGACGCCGATACAGCCAGACTGAAGGAACTTCAGCCGGATGAAAGCATCCCGGGCTGGGGATTCCGCTTCCTGCAGGACATTCCCGGTGTGACGGTTGTCTTAAGCGGCATGTCCAATCTGACACAGATGAAGGAGAATATCGCCACTTTCGAGTCTCCAAAACCACTCTCCTCAGCGGAAAAAGAGCTTCTCCTCACCATCGCGGAGGGAATGAAGGACTCCGTTCCCTGCACAGCCTGCCGCTATTGTGTGGAAGAATGTCCCCAGGGACTCGATATTCCCAATCTGATTGCTGTTTACAATGAGCTGCGGATCGCTCCGACCTTCAACGCATCCATGCGTCTGGAACAGCTCCCTGTGGACAAACAGCCCTCCGCCTGCCTTTCCTGTGGGAAATGTGCGAAGATGTGCCCTCAGTCCATCCGGATTCCGGAGGTCATGAAAGATCTCGCGGCAAGGCTCGAAAGCCTTCCCAAGTGGGCCGACATCTCCCGTGAGCGCGAGGAAGCCTCCAGAAAATGGAATGACATCGGCTGAACATTGGTGATCATATCACAGAAGCCATCTGGAAATACTGATAGAATACTGCCATAAACAAACACAGAACAGGAGGACATACACATGAGTGCTATCAATATTGATCAAAATAATTTTCGCGAAGAAGTTCTGAATTCGGACAAACCGGTACTTCTGGATTTCTGGGCAAGCTGGTGCGGTCCCTGCCGGATGGTCAGCCCGCTGGTCGATGAGATCGCCGCCGAGCGCCCCGACATCAAGGTGGGGAAAGTCAATGTGGACGAGCAGCCGGAGCTGGCCGCGCAGTTCCACGTCACGAGCATTCCCACACTGGTAGTCATGAAGGATGGAAAAGTGACCAATCAGGCTATTGGCGCCCGTCCCAAAAATCAGATTCTGGAGTTACTCTGAAGAAAATGCGCTGAATGAACACAGCCGCGAAGAGGGAACAAAGAATACTCAGGTCGACCAGGTGCAGAAAATCTACGAGTCCGCCCGCAGGAAGCAGGCGGGCTCGCCCTTTAATAATATTTTCAGAGGAAAGCGATATTGCACTGATTGCGGTTCCATCTTATGGCGGCCGGATTCCTCAAATCGCCACAGAACGACTAAGCGCCATAAGTGGGAAGCTGGCCAGAGCAGTCCTCGTCTGCGTATACGGAAACCGCGCTTATGACAATACTCTGGCGGAGCTGATGAATATCTCCTGTAAAGCCGGTTTCAGACCGATTGCAGCAGTTGCAGCCCTGGCGGAACACTCGATTGCGCGCAAAGTTGCAGCCGGTCGTCCAGACGCGGAGGACGAAACCTGTTTGAAGGCAATGGCAGTTCCAGGCATGGCACCAGATGCCTCGTCTGACTGTGTGAAATGCGGCCTCTACGCTGAAAAATGTCCGGTCGGGGCGATTGACCCCATCTCGATGAATCCGGACAACAAAAAATGTATCAGCTGTATGCGGTGCATTTCTATCTGTCCTGCGGGCGCAAAAAAGCTGGGACGGGTTTTCACCAGCCTGGGTGGTGTGGCGCTTGGCGTTCTCTGTGCAAATCGCAAAGAATGCGAATTGTTTATTTAACAGATTATTTGTGGTCACCTTCTTTTCACAATTCCTCCACGGTTCTTTCAGAAAGGAAGAATTGACGACCCCATGTTTA
>JAJPZP010000154.1:0-923 GCA_021204285.1 Lachnospiraceae bacterium
AGCGTGCAAAGTCTTTTGGAGCCCGTTGCCGGACTTCGTTGTCAGGCACGCCCTGCCGGGCTTTCTCACTACCGCTTTAGAATAGCCGGGGAAAAATGTTCTGTACAGTCTGGTAAGCACTTGTCTACCGGACTTGAGAGTCACGCTGAACCGGAACTGTCAGTTCCTTCCGCAGCGGTCATTTTTACTTTATAATAGTTGAAAACAGAGCGCACGAGCATTATGAAATAAGTCGTACCACGATCTGTTTTGACGATTTTTTTCGAACTATAATGTCCTTGCAGTAGTGAAAGCCATGAAAATATTGGAACAGAATAGTCAGGACAGAATAGTTAGTACAGCCTTGGAGGCGTCCACTTACCAGGTGTAAGACGCCCGCTAAAATGGGTCAAACCGGGTGTACAGGACCCTCCTGCAACGAGATTTTTCGTTTTAAAATACCCTTGTACAGAGCGAAAACTCCGGTACAGGTTTAAGGGCTGCTTCCTGAAAATGAAGTGTTTCCTGCAGGCTAAATTCCTTTGTTTTCGCTAAGGGGTACTAAGAGTATCACTAAATCTGTGTTAACCGGTACTGCCAGTACCTCCCGCCGGGAAGCTTTTTCATTTATAATCAATTTGTACCAGGCGAAAGCACGGGCACAGGTACTTTGACAACTGCATAGACATTCATCAGGTACGAAGCTGTGATGAGCAAGCCACATCAGCGGCCAACGCCATAACCCCATGTAGGTGGGTGAGCGGTAGCAGGCTGTAAGTGCCGGGCAGCACCCGGTATGGCGAGGATCCATCACAGAGATCATGAGACTTCCGTCCAGCCACAGCCCCTCACGAATGAGGGAGATCGCAATGGGGGCGGCCCGGCGAAATCCGCGGGGAGGTTAAATGCCTATGGAGCCGGTAAGCTGCCGGCCGCCTGGTGAT
>JAJPZP010000154.1:933-5119 GCA_021204285.1 Lachnospiraceae bacterium
CGTTTCCGGGGATGTTGAGGACAAATACGGAAAGATCATATATAAGCAGGCAGCCGGGAGTTTATTGATAGGACGGCTGCATTACATAAAAAGCAGAGGAACTGTTGAACCGTTCCGTGGCAAGCGGTTACGCTTTAACGGATGAAAGTGGTACTGGTCAAAATGACCAGCACCAAAATCCCCTTTACCACAAATGGACAAAATGTCCATTTGCGGTCGGAAGAGCCTTTCAGGGATGTGCCTTATTCATTCCCGTAGAGATTGCGGGTAATCCGTTTCTTACATAAATTCCAGGAGGTGATAAGTTTGGAGAACGTAAGAGAAACGGAGAATGCGGTCAGGGCTGAGATAAATGACTGCCACCTGCTTTTGATTTTTGAGGAGCAGCCGGTGGAAGGCGTCCTTGACAGAGTCCGTGAGATTCTGTCCAGCTCTTATGATGAAAGGGTTTTAAAAGACCTGGGCAGGCTTACAGCGCTTGAGACCAGTGATATGTTTGCCGCGTAGGGGCAGTGACATGATTGCTGCCCGGAAAAATGGACATCACTATGAATAAAAGTCGATTGCTCCGCAATCGCTGTCTGTATTCGCAATTCGCTCATTTTCCTTCGGAAAATGGCTACTTGCTCATACAGGTCAGGTTCTCTAATATCCATGCTTGAGCCGTGCTTGCGCGGCTAAGAGCATGGATATTGAGAACACTTTTATAGTAAATTGATCGGCAGCATTGCAAATCTGTGACGGATGCGCTATGATGACAGGGAAGAAAATACAACACGCACCTTGAAAATTTCATACAGCGCATCCTGTAATCACAGGATTACAGGAGAAAAAAGCCAATGAAGAAAGTATACACATTATACAGGGTTTCCACCAAGAAACAGGTCAATACCAGCGAGAACCATGAAAATGACATCCCGATGCAGCGCGGGGCCTGCCATGAGTTTGTGAAATGCAGGCAGGACTGGGAGATCGTGAAGGAGTTTGAGGAGAAGGGCGTTTCCGGCTTCAAAGTGTCCGCGAAGGACAGGGATGCGATCCTGGACCTGCAGGAGGCCGCACTGAAAAAAGAGTTTGATGTCCTGCTGGTGTTTATGTTCGACCGGATCGGGAGGATCAACGATGAGACACCGTTCATCGTGGATTGGTTTGTCAAGACCGGCGGGGTCGTGGGCTGGAGGGTGAAGGAGGGTGAGCAGCGTTTCGAGACACACGTAGATAAGCTGACTAATTATATCCGCTTCTGGCAGGCGTCGGGGGAGAGTGAGAAGACGTCCATCCGTATCAAAACCAGGATCGGACAGTTGAAGCTGGACGGCCTGTACACCGGCGGCCCCATGCCGTATGGGTACCGGACAGTCCCGAGCGGTGTCAAAAACCGTAAGGGCCAGGAGTTAAAGAAATTCGAGATCGACCTGGAGCAGTATGTGGTGTACCGCAAGGTCGTGGAGAGGACGATCAACTACGGGACGGGCAGCTATGTCATCGCGCACCAGTTAAATGACCAGGGATACAGGACGGCCAACGGGAAGAAATTCACCAGCAAGGCTGTACTCAGGCTTTTGTCATCGCCGCTTGCCAGGGGCTGCACGAATGAAAATGAAACCTCCGAGGCACTCCAGAAACTGAGGATTGTCAGCGAGGACGAAGCAGAGAGGATTGATGAAATCCTGAGACAGCGAGGACAGATAGACGATGAAAAGCGTCGGATTGCCATGCGGACCAAAGGGGAGGCCATGCTGTCCGGAAATATTTTCTGCGCGCACTGCGGCGGCCGGATCACGACGACTCATCATAAGGACCATTATTACCGCAAGGACGGCAGCGAGTATTTGAAAGATGAACTGAAATACCGCTGTTACCATAAGGCAAACAAGCTGTGTGACTGCGATGGCCAGACGAATTATATTGCGTCGAGGGTCGATGAGGCGGTCTGCCAGGTGATGCGCCGGGTCTTTGAGAACATGAAGGGCGCGCCGGAGGAAGCAAAGTATAAGGAAATCCTGAAAAAACAGCAGGCGGCCCATGCGGTCAGCAGGCGCAAGCTTGCGAAGGAGCTTGAAAAGAACCAGAAGCAGCTGGAAGTCCTCCAGGCAGAGATCGCAAAGACCCTTTTAGGGGAAAGCCTTTATACGCCGGAGGATTTAAGGGAGGCGATCAGCGTGGTGAAAACCCGGATTGCCGAGGCCGAAGCGAAGATCGAAAAGCTGGACAGCGAAATGTATCAGAAGGAAGAAATGACCAAAGCTGTCCTGCCGGCATACCGCCGTTTTAAGAGCTGGGCGGAGGAATTTGACACGGCTGATCTGGAGCAGAAAAAGATGATATCCTGCCAGCTGTTTGACCGGATTGAGCTTGGTAAAAACTACGCGATCACACTCCACATGAACGTTACTTATAAACAGTTCTGCTCGGAGTGGGACGAGGCGGAAGAAAGCAGGGAGGCTGTCTGACGTTTTCAAGTCAGGCCCTCCGTACATAGGACTACAAACTACAGAACTTCATTGAGCTTTGAGGAAATAAGCGCAAATATTCCCTGTTTCGGTGTGAGAGTACATTGATGGTAGAGCACTCGGCTGTTAACCGAGTTGTTGCAGGTTCGAGCCCTGCTCGGGGAGGTTAAGTGAGTTCTTAGCGAGTGCAAGCCGAGAGGCGCAGCACGAGGTTAGAAGGAACTTATGTTTTGCAGAGCACTTAATGAGCTCAAGCCGCAGGCACAGAGCTGAAATAGAAGCCTCTAAGCAGCAGGCGTCAGAAGGTTATGTAACTCGCAGATTCTTTGATTCTGCGGGTTTTTCTTTATCGGAAATGGCTCATGGGGAAGCACCATAAAGAGCTGATGCAACATGACTAATCAGGAGCGAGGGATGAGCGTATGGATTATGCGGCATTGTTAGAAAAAAGGGATCAATATCAGAAAAGCCTGTTGTCAATACCGGAGTACACTCTGCAGACATATGAGCAGGCGTTCGAGGTCGAGTATACGCATAATTCCACCGCAATCGAGGGAAATACCCTGACGCTCGTCGAGACGAAGGTGATTTTGGAAGATGGGATTTCGGTCGGTGGCAAGAAGCTCCGGGAGCTGTATGAGGTGGTAAACCATCGGAATGCGTATCGCTATGTGAAGGAGTGCATCGCAAAGAAGCTGCCGCTGGATGAAAAGATAGTAAAGGACATTCATGCGACGCTTATGGATCACATCTTTATCGGCGGTATTTACCGGGATATGGACGTCTATATTTCCGGAGCACAGCACACACCACCTTCCCCAAATGAAATGTACCGGCAGGTAAAAAATTTCTATATAGATCTGACATGGAATGGAAAGAAATCTCGTGCCGTTTGCAGATATGGTGGAAGGGCTGGAAGCCAGACAGCTTGATCGTTACCTTCATATGGCGGAGCCAAAACAGGGGATGGATCAGTTCCCTGAGATGTAATTATCAACAGAAAAAAGGACGCCTTTGCGTCGGATGCAGAAATGTGTCCGGCGTATTTTTATTTGACAAAACATCCCTGTCGTATTAGAATAAGTTCATCCAATTGATCGAACGCCGATGATTCATCGGTGAATTCCCCAAATGAAATGCATAAAGGACACCCATAAAGCGAAGTGTTGCGGGTGGAGGAGTTTTGCGCACATTTTGCGCCGGAAAGGATATGCAAAAATGAAAAAAAGAGCAGAGCGCTGGTTGTGTCTGCTTCTGGCTGTCATTCTGTTTTGTTCCGCTCCATCGGCTGGAAGCGTGTCGCGTGCCGAAGGTTCGGACATGCTGATTGTAGAAGAAAGTACGGAAGAACAGGACACAGAGAATCAGGGCACAAAGGCTTCTGATACAGAAGAGCAGGAGGAGACGGATGTCGATTCCCGGGAAACGGAGTCATCTGAATCGGATCCAGAGGTGAGTGATCCGGTAGAACAGGAGGAAGAGGAGCCTGCAGACACTCAGATCGAGGAATCTTCGGATCCGGATGAAAGCAGCGCCGGGGAAGAAAGCGTTGAAGAGGAAGCTGTTGATGCAGCGGCAGATGAAGATGCAGATGTTTCAGGTGCGGCGGAGGACGCGGCGGAAGTGACTACGCAGCATGAGACGGATGCGGAGGAAACTGTGCCGTATGAAAATTACGGATATGGGGATCCCGCCTGCAGCGGAAACTTTGTCTATGCTGTGGATGAGGAGGG
>JAJPZP010000202.1:0-3591 GCA_021204285.1 Lachnospiraceae bacterium
AACTCGATCAGGCCATGAAAAATGTTCAGAAAAATGAGAAGACGGAAGAACCTCTGGAACAGAAGATCTGCGCTTCTCTTCATATAAAGGAGGAGGAAAATCCGGAGGAGCGGCTGGCCGCCCTTCGCCACGAGAGCCGTACTTATGCGGGCCTTCGTCAGACTTATGCGAGTCAGCGAGGGGAAGCTGCAAAGAGCCGCGAAGCATATATGGCATATCAGAAGAAATTTTCTGAGCAGGAGCTTTTCGAATTGCAGAATCTAGGGAAGCCGGAGGGAGAGCTCGCCGACATTCTGTCAGAGCTGAAAAACTGCCGTGTCAGACGGGACAGTGTATTGAGGGAACAGCGGGATCTGCAGCATCAGCTTCAGCGGCTGCGCGAGCAGGCAGAGCGGATCACGGAGCTCGAGGAGGAGGAAGAGCGGCTTTCACAGGAGATTACGGACGGGGAGCGGGAGTACGGACTTCTGGAAAAGACGCTGAAATATTTGAAGACCGCGAAGGAGCAGTTCTCCACACGCTATCTGAAAGACCTCCAGCAGGGGCTGGAATATTATGTAAAGCAGATGGAGCCGGAGGAGGAGAAGGAGACGCTTCTTGATGTAAAACTGAAGCTGAAGGTTCAGGAGGCGGGTGCGCTGCGGGAGACGGCGTATCTCAGTACGGGCTGGCAGGATCTTCTGCAGATTGCGGAGCGTCTGGCGATCGTGGACGCACTCTGTGAGGGGGAACAGCCGGTGCTCATTCTGGACGACCCCTTCGTGAATCTGGACGAAGAAAAACAGGAGCGCGCGTTCGCACTCCTGCAAAAACTCTCGGAAAAGCGGCAGATGATCTACTTCACCTGTCGGAAGAGCGGGTGATGTCTTCTGGCGTACAGATAGGTCATGTAATGAATAAACGAGGTCAGGATCCAGGAGATCAGGTAGGATGAATAAAGCACCTGCTGGGTCGGAAACCAGGAAAAAGCAGTGGCCAGCCAGACAATCCGGAACAGGCAGGCGCCGGACAGGGCGACCAGCATCGGGGTGATCGCGTAGCCAAGTCCGCGCATGATGCCCATGACGGTCTCCATGACGCCGCAGAGAAAATAGGGCGCGCAGATCCAGAGCAGACGGATCTGCCCGGCGGCAATCACGTCCGCATCGGAGGAGTAGGCCGACAAAAGCTGTGCGGAAAACAGATTCACCAGAAGCCCGAGGGTCAGTCCGAGGACGGTTACATAGCCGAGCGCGCAGTGCAGGATTTCGCCTATGCGCTCCGGCTTTTTTGCACCAACATTCTGACTGGTAAAGCTGACCGTAGCCTGGTGGACGGAGTTGGTTGCCATATAGACAAAGTTCTCGATCGAGGCTGCCGCGCTGCTTCCGGCTACGATGACGGAGCCGAAGGAGTTGATAGCGGACTGGATCAGCACGTTGGAGAAGGAGAACAGCGCGCTCTGAATTCCGGCGGGCAGCCCGATATGCAGCATCCTGCGAAGACGCATGGGTTGGATGTAGAGCTTCCGCAGGTTCAGGTGGCATGGTCCTTCCGTATGGCTCAGATAACGCAGGATGAGCAGGGCGCTCAGTGTCTGCGAGAGGATGGTGGCCAGCGCCACTCCCGCCACATCCATATGCAGGACGATGACGAAAAACAGATTCAGTGCGATATTCAGCACGCCTGCTACGGACAGGTAATAGAGCGGCTTTCTGGTCTCTCCGGTTGAACGGAGAATGGCGCTTCCAAAATTGTAGGCCATATTTGCGGGCATGCCTACAAATATAATTTTCAGATAGCGAGACGCCTTGTCAAGAACGTCTTCCGGTGTGTCCATCCAGATCAGCAGAGGCCTGGTAAAGAGGAGGCCGATGACGATAAGCGCCACTCCGGAGATCAGACTGAGCGTGACGGCTGTGTGTACATTGTCCTGCGTTCCTTTGTCGTTGCCGGAACCGAGCGTCAGGGCGGTCATCACGTTCGCGCCGATTGACAGTCCGATAAACAGGTTGGTCAGAAGATTGACGAGTGCGGTCGTAGCGCCGACTGCGGCCAGCGATTCGTTTCCTGCAAAATGCCCTACGACGATGACGTCGGCGGCGTTGAATAATAACTGTAGCCAGCTTGAAAGCATCAGGGGTACGCTGAAAGCGATGATCCCCGGCAGGATCGGGCCGCTGCACATATCGAATTTTCCGGATTTTCCGGACATTATGATTCCCTCCATTCCATTGGCATTTCCGCGCTGCGATTTTCTCCGCTTTTCGAAATGCCATGTTAAAATAACGGTAATTTAAATTTCCCTGATAAAGGGCATTTACTAATATAGAACCGTCCGGCAAGTTCGTCAAGAGAGATTTTTCTGAGTAGTCTCATGTGTGTGGAAAGAGAAACTTTATTTGCGATAAGTCTCCCATTGCAATGAAAAATATGCTAAGATAACAGGAAAAAGAAAAGCAGGAGGAAGCTGGCGATGCAGAATATTCTGGTAGTCGTGGATATGCAGAATGATTTTATTGACGGAGCGCTCGGCACGAAGGAAGCTGTGGCGATCGTGCCGCGGGTGGCGGAGAAGATCCGGAATTTTCCGGGACGCGTGATCTTCACACGGGATACGCATGAGCAGAATTATATGAACACACAGGAGGGACAGCATCTTCCGGTGCCGCACTGTATCCGTGGGACGGAAGGCTGGCAGATTTCCCCGGAGCTGACCGTATTCTGTAAGGAGGAACCGGTAGACAAACCGACTTTTGGTTCAGTGGAGCTGGGAGCTCTGCTCCGTCAGGCGAATGAGGAGGAAACAATTGAGAGCATTACGTTTGTAGGGCTTTGCACGGATATCTGTGTGATTTCCAACGCGTTGCTCGCGAAAGCATACCTGCCGGAGGTTCCGGTCGTGGTTGATGCGTCCTGCTGCGCGGGTGTTACGCCTGAGAGTCATCAGACAGCGCTGAACGCAATGAAGGCGTGCCAGATCGCTGTGGAGAATGAACGGTAGCATCGGCAAATGTAATGTAAACAGCGATCCAGGTGTAAAGCTTTTGTTCAGTTATCAGGGCTTTACACCTTTTTATTTTATGGGGTGATTTCCTCCGTCTCGATAAGAAAGCGCACGCTGCCGGTTTGACCATCGGCGATGCCGCCGAAATTCTGGTAGGCTTCGTCGGCAATTTTGAGCGCGCGCAGTTTCAGAATGAGCGCGGCGAGATCGTCTCCGAGGAGACTACTGAGCTCCTGAATGCCTTCCTCGTCGAATTCTTTCATACCATCGCGGAGTTCCTGTACGCCGTCGTTCAGCTGAACGACGCCCTCGTTTAATTCTTCCACGGCATCAAGAAGTTCCTGCAGGCCGTCGTTCAGCTCAAATTTGGCGTTTGCCAGTTCGGCGGAGCCTGCGCTCAGTTCCTTTGTCCCCTGATAGATCTGCCAGGCGGCGTCGGTGTAGCTTTTCACGCCGTCTGAGAGCAGCTGGCTGCCTGCGGCGAGCTGGCTCACGCTCGACTGGAGTGCGGCGAGCTGTGTTTGGAAGGCACTGAGCTGTTCATAGAGCGCTAGCTGGTTTTCATCCGGAATTTCTGCGGAAATGTCGACGGAAAGCCCGGGCAG
>JAJPZP010000202.1:3625-5075 GCA_021204285.1 Lachnospiraceae bacterium
TTGACCGCACTGAGGGCTGCGTCGATTTCTGAAAGTCCGTCTGCCAGGGCCTGCACGGATTTCTGCAGTTCTTCGTTCGAGAGCGTCAGCTGGTAGAGCGAATAATTCACCGTATCCAGCCCCGTGTCCACGGCCCACACGCCGTCTGTATACTCCTTTACACCGTCCCGTAGTTCCGTCACACCGTCCAGAAGTTCGCCCGTACCGTCGTAGAGCGCACTGGTACCGTTATAGAGTTCTTCTGTCCCATCCACAAGATCGGAGGAGGCATCGCTCAGTTCTTTCATGTCGGCGATCATGTCGTCCAGCTCATCGAGATCGGCTTCCTCCATCTCCGAAAACAGACCCGGTGTGAGGATGGTCGCCGTGAAATCCAGCTCAAAGTCCGTCACATCGGCGCAGAATTCCACATATTCCGGGATTTCCAGATCCTCGGTAAGCTCATAGTCTGTGAGTTCGAGATATTCAGCAAGCCCCGGCAGCGCAAAGCCAAGGGCGATCTCCTGGGACCCCAGGGAGACGAGGCTTCCGTTGGTGATTTCAATATTGGAGAAAATATCGGAAGACAGATACAGCAGCGTGACCGCCGTGAAGGGTACCTTTGTATTCACCGTCTCGTCATTTACTTCAACTCCCTTTGCAGTCCGGTTTTCATAATCAAAGCGGATGCGCAGCCGTCCGCTTCTGCCCGCAAGATCCCCGGCCTCGATTTCCTGATCGTCGAGGTAATAACTGACCTGTACGCGAACGGGAAGTTCTTTTTCCGTAGTCCCCTTGTAGGAAATGTCCGCTCCCTGATTTTCCCAGGGGAGCGAACCGTCGATGCTCTGGGTGAACGCTTTAGCGCCCGCGGGGTTTTTGATATCGCTTAAGGTTGAAAAGTCGGAGATCGGTGAGAGACCTTCCGGATCAGGATTTTTGAGCTCCGTCTCGACGGTGAGCTCCGTCGGCGTGCCGTCGGCTTGCGCTTCCACATAGACGGTCTCCGCCTTGTCGACAGTGAGGGAGGAGCGGTAGGGGACGGTTTCGCATTCGGGTTCACTGGCTTGCTGAGCGGCGGTTTCTGCTGTTTCCGTGGAGACTGTATTTGCTGATATATCTTTACATCCGGTGAGACAGCACAGGAATGCGGTAAACATCAAGATTTTTATTAAATGGAACATTTTCTTTCTCATAACATATTTGTCCCTTTCGCAATGCTTTTATCAGGTCTGAATTTCCAGGCTATGCTGAATCAGCAACGGGAAATTCTTTTCACATATTTGTTATTTTAGGAGAAAAGCTTCACTCCACATTTTTCAGCGCCTCATCCATCGGAATCCTCCGTATCTTCCGCAATTCCAGCAGCGCGACAAGCGAATAGGCCGAGAGTCCCAGTGCAAACATCTGCACATAGATCAGCGGATCCATATAGAAGGGAATCCAGCCGGAGATGCTGGTTATCATGACC
>JAJPZP010000176.1 GCA_021204285.1 Lachnospiraceae bacterium
ATCATCGAGTCTGTGAAGAAGACCGGGAAGGTCGTCCTGGCCTCCGACGCCTGCGCGAGAGGAACCTTCCTCAACGACGTCGCGAAGAACATCACCGAGCTGGCATTCGATTACCTGGATGCTCCGCCTGTGGTCGTCGGCGCGATGAACGGCATCACCCCGCCCTTCGAGAATGATCATTACTTCTTCCCGCAGAAGGAGTGGATCCTCGACTCGATCAACGAGAAGATCATGCCGCTTCCGGGCTATGAGCCTGCGACGAACGTGAAGCCGGACGAGCAGATGAGAAGGCTGAAGCTGGGAGTCTAAGCAAAAGAAACTGTGAAACATGCGGGGTCGGAATGCTTTTGTTCCGACCCCGTTTTTACTTAAAAGGAAGGGAAGAAACGAAATGGCAAACGCTTTTCTGGAAACACGTACCTGGAATCCCTGGTGGAACCTTGCGGTGGAAAAATATCTGTCGGAGCAGATCAGGGAGGGCGATGTGTGGCTTTACCTCTGGCAGAACGATCATACCGTCGTGATCGGCCGCAACCAGAATGCGCTGCGGGAGTGCCGCGCGAAGCTGCTGGAGGAGGACGGTGGATATCTTGCAAGACGCACGACCGGCGGCGGTGCGGTCTACCATGATCTCGGAAATCTCTGTTTTACTTTTCTCGCCTCTCCGGAAGTCTACGATCTTACGCGACAGATGAGTGTGATCCAGCGCGCCTGCCGAAGCTTCGGCATTGAGACACAGCTTTCCGGAAGAAATGATGTGATCACGGAGGAGGGGTTCAAATTCTCCGGGAATGCCTTCTCGAAGACGCGGCAGTGCCGGATTCAGCATGGAACGCTGATGATCGACGTTGACGTCACGCAGCTCGGGAAATATCTGACGCCGTCCCAGGAAAAGCTGCAGTCTAAGGGAGTGAAATCCGTTCGTTCCCGCGTCTGCAATCTGAAGGAACGGAATGCGGATGTCACGACCGATGCGATGCGCGCGGCGCTGAAGGAGAGCTTCCGGGAGATTTATGGTGACTTTACAGAACTTGACGCCGCCGCGCTCGACTGTCCGGAAGTGCGGAACACCTATGAGCTCTATTCCTCCTGGGACTGGCGCTATGGCAAATCGCCCGCCTGTGAGACGAGTTACCGGAAGCGCTTTGACTGGGGTGAGATCGAGATTTCCATGAAGCTTCAGAATCTGCGCGTCAGCGAGGCGACCGTCTATTCCGATATGCTGGACGTTGAATTTCCGGAAATGCTCAGACAGCTCCTTATCGGAAAACGCTACGATCTGTCCGACGTGGAAGTTGAAAAAGGGCTTCCCGGCTGCCCCGAAGAGCAGCGGCGGAAAGCCCGTGAAATCGTAGACTGGCTGGCAGCCGTACAGGATTAAACCTTATTTTCCCGGAAGCGGGAGAGAAATTCCCTGGTTTCCGGCTTCTGCGGATTTCCGAAGATCTCCTGCGGCGTGCCCTGTTCGCAGATCACACCGCCGTTCATGTAGACGACCTGGCTGCTCACATCGCGCGCGAAGGCCATCTCGTGTGTGACGACCAGCATCGTCATTCCATCCTGTGCGAGGGACTGCATGACGTTCAGCACCTCGCCGACCATCTCCGGGTCAAGTGCGGAGGTCGGCTCATCGAAGAGCAGTACCTCGGGCCCCATTGCCAGCGCGCGGGCAATTGCGACACGCTGCTTCTGGCCGCCGGAGATCTGACGCGGTCTGGCGTTGATATAGGGCGCCATGCCGACGCGGTCGAGATAGGACAGCGCGTTTTCGCGCGCTTCCTCCTTCTTTTTTTTCAGAACCTTCACCTGTCCCACAATGCAGTTTTCCAGAACTGTCATATTGTTAAAGAGGTTGAAAGACTGAAAGACCATGCCTACATGGGAACGGTACTCCGAGGCGTTGACGCCGCGTCCGTTGACCAGACGGTCGTGGTAGCGGATCTCGCCGCCGGTCGGCGTCTCCAGCAGGTTGATGCAGCGCAGCAGTGTAGATTTGCCGGAGCCGGAAGCGCCGATGATGGAGGTCACATCCCCCTTCTCCACGGTAAAATCGATGTCCCGCAGAACGGTGTTGGAACCGAAGGACTTTGACAGATGACTGACCTGTAATATCATTTCGCCCATCTTACTCCTCCTCCTTATACTCGCGGCTGCGTTCGTCAAAGGGCGTCCCCTTGTCCGGATGTTTGTAGGTGCCGGCCGGCATGGTCAGCATGTCCGCTTCCGCCAGCTCATAGCTGCTGTCGCCGTCCAGCCGTTTCTCCACGTAGCGGAGCAGGAAGGACGCGATGAGTGTCATCGTCAGGTATCCGGCCATCTCTACCGTCGCGGACGGAAAATAGAGATAGGTCGCGCCGACCGCCGCCCGATGAGCGGCGAAGAAATCCGGAAATCCGATGATGAACATGACCGAGGTGTCCTTCACATTGATGATAAAGTTGTTGCCGATCTGCGGCATGATATTGCGCAGCGCCTGCGGCAGAATGACACTCGTCATCGTCTGCACATGGTTCATGCCGATGGCCTTCGCGCCCTCGGTCTGTCCCGGATCAATGGAAATGATGCCGCCGCGCACCGACTCCGCCATGTAGGCGCCCGTGTTGATGGACACAACAAAGATCGCCGCCGCCCAGACGCTTCCCCACTTTACCGTGTTGTTGGTAAAATAGGGCAGTCCGTAGTAGAGAAAGACCGCCTGCAGCACCATGGGAGTGCCACGAAAGACCTCTACATAGACGCGCACAATGACGCGAATCAGGCAGAGGAAAAAGCGTTTGAAAGGCGGATCGTTCTTCTCATGTGGAATGGTGTTGAGCACGCCGCAGACAAAGCCGATCAGGCAGCCGATCACCGTGCCGATCAGCGCGAGGATCAGGGTGTTGCGGATACCGCCAAGGTATCCGCTGCTGTAGTTAGTCCAGAGCTTTCCGATATCCGCGGAAAGCTGTACAAATTTGTTCATGGATGTACATCCCTTCTTAATTGCATTCGGCAGAGCCGAACCATGCAGGTTACTCGCTCATCGGCTGGACCGCGATCGCCTCATCCATCAGCTCGTTGAAATCGTCGACGGTCATCGTGGAAAGCACGCTGTCGATGGCTTCCTTCAGCACAGTGTTGCCTTTCATGAGGGAAATGCCGATGTTGATCTCGCCCTCGTCGACGTCAAAGTCGTCGTCTGTGCCGCTGAAATCCAGAATGGTCATATCCGGATAGGCGGCTACTGCGCCCATAGCGGTCGGCATGTCGGTGCAGATGAAGTCGACGGTGTCGGTCTCCAGCGCCATCAGCATGGCCGGAGCGGTCTCAGAAGCGGTCTGGATCTCGGCACCCTCGATCTGCGGCAGGCAGCTGTCATACCAGATCGTTGCGATCTGTGCGGTGCAGGTACCGCCCGCGAGATCGGAGATGCCCTGCGCGTCCGCAAACTCGCTGTCAGCCTTCGTCACGCAGACGATGGAAGCGTAGAAATAGGGGCCTGCGAAATCGACCTGCTCCATGCGCTCCTCTGTCATGGACTGGCCGGCGATGACCGCGTCGATCGTGCCGGTCTGTACCGCCGGCACGAGGGAATCCCAGTCGGACTGGACGACCTCAAGCTCCCAGCCGTTTGCCTCGCAGATCAGCTTGCCGATCATGACGTCGTAGCCGTTCGCGTACTGTCCGGGAACGTTCGAGATCTCCACCGCGCCGTTGGAATCGTCGCTCTGCGTCCAGTTGTAGGGAGCATAGGCGCACTCCATCGCGATCGTCAGGACGCCGTCCTCCACGCCGGAAGCGACTTCTGAGGTCTCGACATCTTCGCTGGCTTCAGTATCTTCAGCTTCTTCCGTGTCTTCTGTGCTTTCCTCCGCACTCGTGGTCTCCGTGGCAGTGCTGCCGGAGCTTCCGCAGGCGGCAAGAGAGCAGGTCATGGCCATTGCCAGCAGGATTACTACATACTTTTTCATAACAGGTTCCTCCTTTGGGTGAATAAATTAGATAGGATATAAAAGTCGATTGCTCCGCGCTTTCAGCACTCCCGCAATCGCCGCCTGCATTCGCAATCCGCGCAATCGCGCTACTTGCTCATACAGGCTAGCTCGTCCGATGTCTATGTGGCCTTGCATGCGAGCATGCAGTCCGCATAGTCGTTGTCCGAGACTTTTATAGTAAATAAATAAGAACCGCTTTGTCAGGCGGTTCATCGAAAATACAGAAGTATATTCTCTCAGATAGCGCTCCACAAAGAAATCTGTGACAGTTCGGTCAGATCTTATCTGCCGCCCCAGCGTCGGAGAAACAGGCACCTCCCGGACGCTTCGGCGGTCTCCCCTTTCCCGTTCCGCGGCTGCCTGGCCTTGCGGAAACGGTACTTATGAACACCGCACCTCTATCGAAAGCGATTCAATTTTGAAGGTATCTTACTACTTTGTGGGTGAGATGTCAACATCATCTGATAAATTAAGAATACTTTCGCTACAAAGTTACCGCAAATTACGGAAATTAAGGATAGTTTTTTGCGTAAATGAGAACCTTAAAAGAGATGTTAGATTCTGCTATATTAATGTGTGGACATTTATGCCAGGAGACATTAAAATAGTAAACTGATTGACAGTCTCATGGAACGACTTTTGGAGGTGTGACATCATGGTAGATGAGAGTATCATCGGGAAACTGCGTGGGCAGTCCGGGGACAGGTTGCTGAATGATCAGAGGCTGGCCGCGGTGAATGTGTTAGATGAGGAACAGGTGGAGTTTCTGGCCGACGGTCTGCGTGCGCTCGTATTTCTGTACGTATGCGGCGGAGAGGTAACCGTGGAGGCAGGACGCGAGGAATTAAGTGCCGCGGCGGGAGATATTCTGATCCTGAATCAATATATAGAATGTTCCGTAAAGGATCTCGGGGAACGCAGTGATGTAATTTGTCTCACTGCGCTGCCCATATTTTTTGAAAAATCCTTTCAAATGCTTGACAGACAGAGCCGGATCACAGACTTTCTGGCGAACGCGCTGCTGCAGGGTGATCGCACGCCGGAATATTTGCTGTTGC
>JAJPZP010000073.1 GCA_021204285.1 Lachnospiraceae bacterium
CTGGCGGTCAGGATCAGCGGTCCGAGCACCCCAAAATGGGTAAACAGCATATCTCCAAAATCCCGGCACAGCTCCTTTTTGCCGTCCAGCACACGGATCTCCACATTTTTAAGAGAAAGCCCCTGCAGCCTCTTCGCCCAGTCCTCCCGCACATTAAAAGGCACAAGAGAAGGACATGCCTCCACCGTCTTCAGGCCAAAGTCCTCCGCAAAGCGATAGCCATCCCCGGTGGATCCGGTGCTCGCATAGGAAAGACCACCCGTTGCGACAAAGACAAGATCCGCGGATTCGCTGTGACCATCGGTGAAAGAAAGTCGAAATCTGCTGTTTTCGTCCGGAGAATCTGTTTCTCCGGCACCGACATCTGTCCGCGCAATTCCTGACGGCTGCTCAGCCGCAGGGACTATGCACGTAAGCCCTGTCACCTCCGCACGCAGATGCACATGCACCCCCGCGCATTTCATCGCTTTCTTAAGCGTATCCAGGACGTCTGCAGACTTATCGGAACACGGAAACACACGGTTCCCACGCTCCACCTTAAGCGGCAGCCCCTCCTGCTCGAAAAAATCCATGGTGTCCTGGTTCGTAAATCCATAAAAAGCACTGTAGAGAAATTTGGGATTGCTCTTCACCGAGGCAAGAAGCTCATCCATCTCACAGGCATTTGTGAGATTGCAGCGTCCCTTTCCGGTAATGTAAAGCTTCTTTCCCAGCTTTTCATTCTTTTCATAGACGTGGACATCGAGTCCCTGCCGCGCCGCAAACACGGACGCCATCATACCGGCGGCTCCGCCGCCGATCAGAGCAAGCTTCGTCATATTGACACTCCTGTAAAAAAGACCGCCGCGCCATGCCGCGCAGCGGTCCTTTTGTTAGATACTATTCATAAGCCGTGCCCCTCACCTCCGCTTCGCTTCGGTTCATCTGCGGGCTTCGCCCTATGGAAGACGGAACAATCCCGACTGCTTACATGCGAGCATGACGCATCCGTGCTTGTTCCGCCTTCCGCACGGCTCATGCCTTACACTGGGTATGCACCATTCTTCGTGTCCGCTACCGTGGCGTCCATCTTCGTCTTCTGCGCTTCCCGGTATTTGAAGAAGTCAACGGCAACCTGCGGGAACAGCGCGTAGGACAGCACATCCTCATCCTGCTCCTTGTACTGCGCCATCTCGGCCTCCAGGGTTTCAAGCTCGTTCGGTACAAGATCCGCCGGACGGCAGGTGATGACCTCAGCGTCACCGATGCACTTCTTCTGCACTTCCTCGTTAAACGGCTTTACGGTCTTTCCATAATGGCCGGAAAGCAGATCCTTCGACTCCTTCGTCACCATCTTGTAGCGCTCGCCGCCGACGACGTTCATCACGGCCTGGCTGCCAACGATCTGCGACGACGGCGTGACCAGCGGACACTCGCCGAAGTCCTGACGTACACGCGGCACTTCCTCGAGTACCTCGTAGTACTTGTCCTCCGCATGCAAATCCTTGAGCTGCGAGGTCAGGTTCGACAGCATGCCGCCCGGCACCTGGTAGATCAGTGTCTTGATGTTGACACCCATATTCTTCGGATCCAGCAGGCCGCTCTCCAGTGCCTCATCACGGATCGGACGGAAGTAATCCGCGATCTCCTCAAGAAGCTTCGTGTCATATCCGGTATCATATGGCGTACCCTTAAAGGTCTCGACCATAACCTCGGTTGCCGGCTGAGAGGTACCCAGTGCGAATGGAGACATTGCACAGTCAATCACGTCCACGCCGGCCTCGACAGCCTTCAGATAGGTCATTGAACCTACGCCAGAGGTGTAGTGCGTGTGAAGCTGGATCGGAATCTTCACCGTCTCCTTGAGCGCGGTAACCAGCTCAGTCGCCGTGTACGGAAGCAGCAGTCCCGCCATATCCTTGATGCAGATGGAATCCGCACCCATATTCTCGATCTCTTTCGCGATATTCGTCCAGTATTCCAGCGTGTAGGCATCACCCAGCGTGTAGGAAAGTGCAACCTGCGCATGGCCTTTCTCCTTATTGGCGGCCTTCACCGCAGTCTCCAGGTTCCGGAGATCATTCAGGCAGTCGAAAATACGGATGATATCGATACCGTTCGCAATGGATTTCTGTACGAAATACTCCACCACGTCGTCACCGTAGGGACGATAGCCGAGAATATTCTGTCCACGGAACAGCATCTGCAGCTTTGTGTTCTTTGCCTTATCTCTGATCTTTCTGAGTCTGTCCCAGGGATCCTCCTTCAGGAAGCGAAGGGAAGCGTCAAAGGTTGCGCCGCCCCAGCACTCAAGGGAGTGATATCCCACCTGGTCCAGCTTTTCCACGATCGGGAGCATCTGCTCCGTGGTCATACGCGTCGCAATCAGGGACTGATGCGCGTCACGCAGGATCGTCTCTGTTATTTTAATCGGCTTTTTTGCGATTTCAGTCATTTCTCATTCCTCCTATTAAAACTTTCTGATGATACCACGGATTTCTTCGTTCTTTGTACTCCCGAAATCCTGAAAACATTCGCAATCCGCCCTCTCGGGCTACTTGCTCATGTTTTGGCGGGTCCCAAATCCATAAATCCAGATGCAAGCATCTGATTTATGTCTTTTTGACCCTGTATCATCAAAAGACTCCAAAGATAGCCATAAACGTACCCGCCGCAACCGCGGTGCCGATGACGCCTGCCACGTTCGGACCCATCGCGTGCATCAGCAGGAAGTTCGTCGGATCGACCTCCGCGCCCACCTTCTGGGACACACGAGCAGCCATCGGCACGGCGGAGACGCCAGCAGAACCGATCAGCGGGTTCACTTTCTTGCCGGTCGCATAGCACATAATCTTGCCAATCAGCACACCCGCTGCGGTACCAAAGGCAAAAGCCACAAGACCAAGCACCACGATCTTCAGCGTACTCGCCTTCAGGAAGGCTTCGGCGCTCGTCGTCGCGCCTACAGAGGTGCCGAGCAGAATGACAACGATGTACATCAGCACGTTTGCTGCGGTATCGGCCAGCTGACGAACCACGCCGCACTCGCGGAACAGGGTGCCGAGCATCAGCATACCGATCAGCGGAGCCGTCGTCGGAAGAATCAGACAGACGATAATCGTAACCACGATCGGGAACAGTACCTTTTCAAGCTTCGACACCGGACGCAGCTGCTCCATCTTAATCTTGCGCTCCTCCTCGGTCGTGAGTGCCTTCATGATCGGCGGCTGGATCAGCGGCACCAGCGCCATGTAGGAGTAGGCCGCCACTGCAATCGGTCCCATCAGTGTCGTCTGTCCCAGCTTACCGGCCAGGAAGATCGAAGTCGGGCCGTCCGCGCCGCCGATGATGGAGATGGCCGCCGCGGCCTTGTCGGAGAAGCCCATCAGCATCGCGAGCAGATAGGCGACAAAAACACCAAACTGCGAAGCTGCCCCCAGAAGGAAGCTCTTCGGATTCGCTATCAGCTGTCCAAAGTCCGTCATCGCACCGACGCCCATGAAAATCAGCGACGGCAGGATCGCCCACTCGTCCAGCACATAGAAATAGTAGAGAAGTCCGCCGGTTCCGTTCGAGGATTCCTCGACTGACATCATGATATCCGGATAAATATTAACCAGCAGCATACCGAAAGCGATCGGAACCAGCAGCAGCGGCTCAAATTCCTTCACGATAGCCAGGTAGAGGAACACACAGGCGACCACGATCATGACGTAGTTCCCCCACGTCAGGTTAAAGAACGCGGTCTGCTGAATGAGGTTCCCCAATGTATCAGCAATATAACTCATTTTGTAACCTCCGATTTATTCGTATGTCAGCATCCCCGCGTCAGTTCATCGTGGCAAGGATATCACCGGACTCCACCGCATCGCCGCCTGCCACGTCAATGCTGGCCACCGTGCCGGCCTCCGGCGCGACCACCGGGATCTCCATCTTCATGGCTTCCAGAATCCCGATCGTATCGCCCGGCTTCCTACTCTGGCCAACCTTCGCCTCCACCTTGAAGACCTTGCCCGGGACGGATGCCGTCACCTCGATGGAGCCGCCGCCCGCCGGAGCAGCCTTCGCCGGAGCGGACGCCGCTGCCGGAGCAGCCGTCGGCGCTGCCTTCGGAGCCGCCGCCCGCACGGGAGCGCTGCCTGCGCCGCCCTCTTCAACCGTCACATCATATGCTGTTCCATTTACTGTAATCGTATAATTTTTCATTTTCTATTTTCCTCCTGATTTGCTTATGATCTTTTCCATCTTGCGGAATCCGCGCGGCGAATCGAACGCACGACGAATCCGTCCTCTGAGCTGCCTGTATATGCGCAGATGGCCGCGGTGATCGCCGCCACCAGCTCCCCGTCGTCCACCGCCGGCTCTTCTGCCACGGCCTCGGGCTGTGAAACAGGCGCTGCGGTAGCAGGCGCTGCCTGTGCGGGCGCCGTTTTCTTCCTGCTGAACTTCGCCTGAATCTTCGGGATGAAGCTGAAGCAGTAAATGACAAGGCTGATAAAGATCAGCACTGCAAATACGACGCCCATTCCGAGAATCGTGTTCATGCCTGCCTTATAGAAAATCTCTCCCAGCGAGTACTCCGGGTCGAGCGCCAGCTCGTCCACCACGCTCTTTGAAGTGAACTCGATCGTCAGATCCGCCTCTCTCTCCGAGAAAGTCATATGGGTGACAAGCGTAGCGCCGTCCTCATCCGCTTCCGTGATCTCATAGCTGTCCGTCGAGACGTAGTCCCCCAGATCGTCCATATTGCTCTCATATACGGAGAAAGCGGACACAAAGGATTCAGCAGTAAATGGCAGACTGTTGTAATCAACAATCTCCTGTGCATCTTCCTCATCCAGCGTGGCATAATAGGCAATCTCCTCTTCCGAGAAGCTGCTCCAGCTCGCAATCAGGAAATCGGCGACGGACGCCAGATAGCTCTGGTCATAGCTGACAGTGCTGCCCGCGGACGAACTTCCGCAGGCCGTGAGACCCATGACCGTCACGGCCATAAGCAGCACCGTCAGGATTTTTCTGAATTTCTGTCTCATATGCTCCCCCTCGCTC